>NZ_JHEG04000001.1:498794-583794 GCF_000760695.4 Tolypothrix bouteillei VB521301
TCCTGCTCCTGAAAACAACACTCCTGTAGTTTCCAATCCTGCTCCTGAAAACAACACTCCTGTAGTTTCCAATCCTGCTCCTGAAAACAACACTCCTGTAGTTTCCAATCCTGCTCCTGAAAACAACACTCCTGTAGTTTCCAATCCTGCTCCTGAAGACAACACTCCTGTAGTTTCCAATCCTGCTCCTGAAGACAACACTCCTGTAGTTTCCAATCCTGCTCCTGAAAACAACACTCCTGTAGCTTCCAATCCAACCCCTGAAGACAATACTCCTGTAGCTTCCAATTCACCCACTGCTGATAGTGGCATCCCGCACGCTTCCAAGACAACTCAAGTTCCCGAACCAGGTACTATGGCAGCACTTGCTCTGTTTGGTTTAGGCGGCTTGTTTGCGAAGAAAAAAATCAAGTAGTGAAATTGCGTGCTTTATAACATCATTTTTAGGGTTGTCAGCGTTAGCATCTATTTTCATCAGTTAATCATAAAAGGTAAGATTTGCATTCCAAATCGGAAAAATCAAATAAATTTCCTAAGGACTGGTCAGTACATCAGTCCTCAAGAATTATCAAAATCCCCTCACCAAACATTTTTGGTGAGGGGAAAATTATACGCGTTTGCCTTCTTTAAAGAAATTTGAAGTAATCGTCCTGAAGATTCAAACTTGATACACCCTGCACAATCGCAATCAATTCCTGCGATTTACCATTCACAACGTGAATTGCTACCCCTTCTGAAGAACCAACCGAAGACGATCCCAAAACGTAGTCAGTACTTTTTCCAACAAGCTCGATAGTATCTTCATTGGGTTTAAAGTCAGCAATCATGGCGTAGTCATTATCATTACCAGCGCCTGTGTCATAGGGGTCGTCATAGTAAACACAAAGAGTTCCTGCAGCATTCCGCCCTCCCAATTGAAACGTATCTCTTCCTTGTCCTCCAACGAGGATATCTGTTTCATTCAAACCAAAGATACCACCAGTACCAGAAGGAATAAAACCAGCCGCAGTCAGTCGATCGTCACCGTTTCCACCAAAAAGGCGATCGTTCCCTTGACCGCCATCAAGAACGTCATCACCATTTCCACCATCAAGAACGTCATCGCCATAGCCTGTTTTATAACTGCCATCATATAAGACATCATTGCCATCGCCACCAATGAGGGTATCATTACCAAAACCGCCATCTAATTTGTCATTCCCATAGCCTCCATCAAGATAGTCATCACCCCAGAGACCTAAAATTTCGTCATCTTCAGACTCACTATACAAATAATCTCTTCCAAAAGACCCAAAAAGTAAATCGTTACCCTGACCACCATACAAGGTATTCTCACCTTGTGGATCGGCTCCATATCCCGGTGCATAGGATAATTTGCTCAGCCCAGCATAGAGAAGATCGTTGCCATCACCGCCCTCTATGCGATCGCGACCTTCTCCACCCTCCAAAAAATCATCCCCAGATAGACCAATAAGAATGTCATCTCCTAAATCACCAATCAGGAAATCATTGTCTTGCGTTCCCTCTAAATAATCGCTTTGCGTAGTACCTTGAAGAATCACCATAAATATTCCTTCTTGAAAATAGGACATTGGAGAGCCAGTGCGTTGCGGTGAGTCTAGTCCTGTAGGGCGGTTCCCGACCTCAGGAACGAGCCTATAAGGGCATGTCGTAACCCGTGCTTTGCAAATAGTATCTCCGTCAGGAGATAGCACCTGGCGTCATTGGGTATGGGAAAAGAATTATTTTTATGCCCTGTTTGTCAGCAACTGCCTTTAACCTCTGGCTGAGTAATTTAAGCTTGACATTAGAAATCACATCTGAAATCAATCAATAGGTAGGATTGATTTCTGAGAAAAGTTAGAAAAATAAATGGTCACATCTTATGAGTTGGGTATCCCTGTGTGTCTTTCATTAGTAACAGCTTTTTCTTCCATACACAAAAAATTTTGGAATATTTTTTTATTTAGAAAATTCTTTTCTAAGAGGCTGTTAGAAAAGGTGAAATCAAAGATTTTGCTTTGATTCCACCAAGTTCATATAAATTATTCCTTTGAGTGGTTTAAAAGTACCAATTTGTGTAATATTTTCCTACCCACCACTAACCACTCACAACTAACTACGTTCCAACAACTCAGTCGCCGCATTCACAACAATTTGTGCTGTCCCCGTAAAAAATTCACGGTCAAGAGTCGCTGGGACATCACTAGGTTTGTGATAGTGAGGAGTTCGTAAATTAGCCGTATCTGTCACCAAAACAGCACCAATGCCTTGATACCAAAAGGGAGCATGATCGCTACGCAAAACATCAGGTGTCAGCAAACCTTTAAGAGGTACTGGCAGAGTCAGTACAGATGGCAATGTAGGAGAAGACGTTATTGCTGTCTTATTCAATGCAGTTTGAGAAGCATTTGCTCGCTGAAAAGCATTGAGAATTGGCAAGTGCTCGGCATCGCCAACCACAGCGACAAAATCACCTTTGTCGCTGTTTGGAGAGACAGGCAAACCCGATGGGTACTTCTGACATCCTGAGGTATGGCAAGCGTAACCCACCATATCCATCACAATAACACCTTCAAGATTTTCTAGGTGAGCTTTATTTTTGACAAAAGCTTTGCTACCTAAAAGCCCCGCTTCCTCCAAATCAAAAAAAGCTAATTGCAGCGTTTTGGCAGTGGGACGCGCACCGAGGAGTCGTGCAAGTTCCAGGATAACAGCAACTCCACTCGCATTATCGTCAGCGCCCGGAGAAAAGAAAACACTGTCATAGTGAGCTCCCACTAGGATAGCACCTGCTCCTTTACTTGTACCGGGTCTTTCCGCAAAAATATTAACGCCTTCTCTAGTGGTATCCAACTGTTTCTCGGTAAACTCCTCAAGTTGGGGTTGCCAACCTAATTTTTTGAGTTCCGAACTAATGTAAGAGCGAGCTCGCGATCGCTCTACAGGAGTATGACGTATAAAATTTAACTTTTGAAGATGGGAAAACAGTTTATCGCTAGAGACTTGTGGAGTACTGGTTGTTTGTGCTCCATCGACCTTTTCTTGTAAAGACTGATGGGGAGAAGAGGTAGTGACCGGAGGATTCCCCGTGTTCTTATTGACCGCATCTTTCTTGACAGGAACAGAATTCTCAACTCTAATACTATAAATAACCGATTCTTGAGGCTGTGGAAACAATCCTTTAGCAACCAGTACAACAACCATAGTTGTCAAAGCTAACAGCACCCACCAAAACCATTTTTTCTTTGCTTTCATTAATAAACCCTTTCTTGTTCATTTTTCACCAGACAGCCGTCATCACTCCAGCAAATAAAGTAACGCGCTGCCTCCACGTGTCCTCTTATCTCCTAATTTCCCAGCATAGGACGTTGCAACCGCTTTTGTTTGACACTTTGTCTTTTGACAGAAGTACCAACTTCATCTAGAGTTCCCCATATGGCTGTCAAAGTACGTACAATGCTCCAAAAATTTTATATCTAATTATTGAATTTTCTAATGTTACATTTGTTGCTCATTACAACCCTAGGGTTTCTTGGAAGTTTTGGACACTGCTTTGGAATGTGCGGTCCTCTTTCAGTAGCATTTTCTCTATCTCATAATTCAGAAACAGGAAGTGCGACATCTAGGCAACCCCGTTGGCAAGAGCAATTCCTGTTTCACGTATTATTAAACTTGGGGAGAATGCTAAGTTACGCTCTAGTTGGTGCTGCCATTGGTGCGCTAGGTGCCGTATTACTCAAGAGCGGATATTTAGCAGGCATTGGAAGTGAATTACGCCAATGGATGGCGATTATAACTGGCATTCTGCTGATTTGGTTTGGGATAAGACAAATAAATCCAGAGTTTTTGCCCCGTCTTCCAGTGTTACACCCTTTTTTACAAGGCAATCTGCATAACCGCCTGAGTGCGGAAATGGTCAAGCTTTCCCTACAAACCAAGTGGTGGACACCCGCGCTTTTGGGGATAACATGGGGTTTAATGCCCTGCGGATTCCTCTACGCTGCCCAGATTAAAGCGGCTGAAACTGGTAACTGGTGGATGGGCGCAGCCACAATGCTAGCTTTTGGCTTAGGCACTTTACCCACGATGCTAGGTGTTGGCGTATCTACAGCCTTAATTGGTCAAGATAAGCGCAGTCAGTTATTTCGTTTGGGTGGTTGGGTAACTCTCACTATCGGTGTGCTAACGCTTTTGCGAACTGGTGACACCATGGTAGATTACACTGGACATATTGCGTTGGTATTTTTAGTACTGGCGCTGATTGCTCGCCCCATCAGCGGTTTGTGGGCAAAACCTCTCCGTTACCGTCGTGCTTTGGGAGTTGGTGCTTTTGTGCTGTCATTAGCTCATACAACTCACATGATGGAACATTCATTGCAATGGAACTTTGCAGCCTTCTTTTTCCTGACACAAGAGTATCAATTAGGAATGGTGGCTGGTGCTATAGCATTGGTTTTGATGACTCCTGCTGCCTTAACTAGTTTTGATTCTTGGCAAAAGTTTCTGGGCAAATTTTGGAGACTGATTCATTTATTGAGCTTACCTGCTTTAGTGTTCGGTACTTTTCATGCTGTGACCATCGGTTCTCATTACTTAGGTGCTTTACAGCTAAGTTGGAAGAATAAGTTAGCAGTGTTGCTTTTAAGCTTTGTAACACTAGGTGTTTTACTGGTACGTTGGCGCTTTTTTTGGTCAATCTTATCTATACAAAAATTTTATGTTTCCTCTACCAAGTCGCGTTAGCCCCACTTCTTTCCTCTCTTTTCAGACAGAAATAAGCAAAAATACCTTCCCTTCTCTACTGACAAAGAAGGTTTTTTGGTACAAATTAACACTGATTTTTGTAATTTTACTACCAATTTCCACCGTCCGCGCTCACAAGGTCAATACTGCAGCAGATGTAGGTGCGACTCTCCATCTAGAACCAAATGATAATCCCCGTGCGGGGGAAGCAACCAAAACCTGGTTTGCTCTAACCCGTCGAGGTGGAAAAGTTATTCCTTTAACTGAGTGCAATTGCCAATTAGCTGTTTACGCTGAACCTTATTCTCAGAAAGAACCTCCTTTGCTAGAACCGTCTTTACAACCTGTAGTAGCAGAAAAGTATAAAGGTATACCAGGATCGGAAATTGTCTTTCCCAGACCGGGGGCTTATTTATTACAGTTGAGTGGCAAACCAAAAAAAGAAGGGAATTTTCAACCCTTTGAGTTAAAGTTTTCAGTCACAGTTGCTGTAGGTTCAGCAACTACAGAACCAGTAGCAGCAAATAATACACAAGTACAAGATCTCAATACTGATGTTCAACCCACTCAGACCCAAAGCACTCCAATTTGGGCGATCGCTTCATTAGCCCTTGCTGCTTTGGGTGTATCTTTTGCAGTACTGCGAAGCAGAAACAGGGAGTAGGGAATTGGGACAAGGGAGAGGGGGTAGATAAGGGGGACAAGGAAGCAAGTTCTATTGTCCCCCTTATCTCCCGTGTCTCCTTACTTATGCCGCTTCTGATGCCACTGCCAAGCGTGAGCAATAATGTTCTCAATAGATGAGTACTGTGGATTCCAGCCGAGAATTTTTCTAGCTTTTTCACCACTTCCAATCAGTGAGGGTGGGTCACCGGGACGGCGATCGCATTCCACAACTTTGATATCCTTTCCTGTAACTGTCTTGGCAGTGTCAATCACTTCTTTAACTGAGAAGCCATTCCCATTTCCTAGGTTAAAAACTTCGCTATTACCCCCTTTTAGCAGGTATTCCAACCCTAAAACATGGGCATCTGCCAAATCCGTAACATGAATATAATCTCTAATACAAGTACCATCGGGAGTCGGGTAATCGGTTCCAAAAACAGAGATAGATTCGCGCTTACCCATAGCTGCTAGCAATACCAAGGGGATCAAATGAGTTTCTGGATTGTGATCTTCCCCTAACAAACCCTGAGGATGAGCACCAGCAGCATTAAAATAACGGAAACGGACGGATTTGAAATCATAGGCAGCATCAAAATCAGATAGAATTCTTTCTACCATGAGTTTGGTTGCACCGTAAGGATTGATGGGGTTTTGGGGATGGTCTTCTGGAATAGGTACAACTTGGGGTACACCATAAGTTGCACAAGTAGAAGAAAATACAAATTTTTTAACAGACGCTGCTAGCATCGCTTCCAACAGAGTGAGAGTGCCAGTAACGTTGTTCCGGTAGTATTTTGCAGGATCGGTCACTGATTCGCCTACGTAGGCGTAGGCTGAAAAATGCATAACTGCTGCAATGTCATGTGTTTTAAATAAATTATTTAACAATGCTTGGTCGTTTGTGTCTCCCTCAATAAGTTTGACCTGTAAAACTTGTTCTACCAGATCGCGGTGACCGTAAACCAAATTATCGAGTACTATAACGTCAAAACCCGCAAGCTTGAGGGCAAGCACTGTGTGGGAACCAATGTATCCGGCTCCCCCTGTCACCAAAATAGTGGGTTTTCCTTGCGACATAAGTTTTCCTTGTATATCGTGAAACTACTAACTAAGTTAACTCAATCTACAGGAGGCAAATTACTGATGAGGAAAATTACAGATTCATTGTTCCATTTGAAAGAATTTGCTCTAAAATCACTACGACGGTAGTCGTTGTTTTGTGGATGTGAGGTATTTGATGTCAAGTAACAGTGCTTTTACAATTTGGCAGTACAATAACCCCACTACCTAAAACCTAAGGCTGACCGAAAAATTAAGATTTGAGAGTCAATCTATGTTTGTACTGTTAAGCCGAGTATTACTGTGGCTGCTTGTGGGAGCCATTATATACTCTCTGTTTCAGAGGTTTTATCCTCAAGGAAATTTCGTTGCTCGATTATTCTTGGTTGTTCTGTTCGTTGTGGTCTTGCTATCTTTTATCAACCCCAACGAACCTGCTATTGCCTCCTTGTGGAGAGTGGTGTCTTTCCCTCTCAAACCTCTAGGAGCCTCCATTTTGCTGATGATTCTGGCAGCACAAAATATGGACAAGGGTGGGTTAAAACAACCAGGAGGATATTTACTAGGTTGGGCGTTGGTGATTTTGTTATTGGCGAGTACACCAGCTGTTGCTTATTTTCTAGTGCGATCGCCAGTCGCAGCGATGGTGGTCGATCCATCCATCACCAGTCAAATGGTGTTTCAAAATAATCGGTTAACTGCTTCGGTGGCAGATTCCTTCACACCCCAAAATGAAACACTTGTAGCATCAGCATACAATGCAACAGCAGGTGTCTCAGATGTCGGAAATGGGATTGTTAGCGGAGCACCCTACTTGGCGCAAACCCCGGCTGATACTACCAGACGTGGATTGCGACTTGAAGACTTTGTGCCTAATGCCGAAACGCTGTCAATCACGTCTCGAGTGTGGGAAACTTACCTCAACTATATTTCTGGCTTCTTGCGTGGTGGAAGGTAATTTTTCGTAAAAGGATAAAGTGTGAAGTATGAAGTATAAAGTACGCCCTATCAATTGAGTTGGGGAATTCCATCGGAATACGATTCTTTTTTCATCCTTTATCCTTCATCCTTCAAACTTTATTCAAATTGCCCTACAGTAAGAAGACGGCTATATTTGGGTTTGATATAACATAAAAGAGTTGCTTTCTGGGCTTGAATGGCAAAATCACGACGGCTTGCTAAACTTGGTGCATACCTGCGTCCTCATTGGCGGGATGCAACTTTAGGGATTATCTCTTTATTGATCGTCAACGGGTTGGGCGTTTACATCCCTTTATTGATCCGTGACACCATAGAGAAGCTCTCTACAGACTTTAGTGCGAGCCAAATATCATATTTTGTTATAAGAATAGTATTGTTTACTTCAGCCATGTGGCTGATCCGTATGGCTTCTCGCATATGGATATTTGGTGTGGGACGTCAGGTTGAATTTGACCTGAAACAAAAGATTTTTGAGCACTTACTGAAATTAGAACCATCATATTTTGCCAGTCATACTGCAGGGGATCTGATTAGTCGGGCAACAAGCGATCTAGATAACATTCGTCGGTTATTGGGTTTTGCGGTTCTCAGTTTGGCAAATACCCTATTTGCTTACACGCTCACTTTACCAGTGATGATAGCAATTAGTGTGGATCTGACATTAGCATCATTGGCAATATATCCCTTGATGTTTTTGTTGGTTCATTTGTTTAGCAATCGCCTTCGGAACGAGCAACTTGCCGTACAAGAGAAACTTTCTAATATGAGCGAACTGATCCAAGAGGATATCAGCGGAATTGCGCTGATAAAAATCTACGCTCAAGAAGAAAATGAACGCCGAGCTTTTGCCGAGAGAAACGAAGAGTTATTGCAAGCTAACCTAAGCCTCGCAAAAAGCAGGAATACATTGTTTCCACTCATTGGCGGTCTGGCGACTATTAGTTCTTTAATTATTATTTGGCTGGGAGCAAACCGGATAGCAGCCGGAACTCTTGCTGTTGGTGATTTTGTTGCGCTGTTACTCTATGTTGAACGTCTCGTTTTTCCCACCGCATTGTTAGGCTTTACCATCACGACATACCAGAGGGGGGAAGTCAGTATCGATCGCATTGAAACAATTTTCACCGTTCAACCCAAAATTAAAGACACCTCAGACGCTATTCGTTTGCCAAAAGAGAAAGTTCAGGGACAACTAACAGCTAAAAATTTAAGTTTTACCTATCCTGGTTACTCCACACCCGCACTAAATGACGTTAACTTTAACATATCCCCTGGTGAATTGGTAGCAATTGTGGGTGCTATTGGTTCGGGCAAATCCACTTTAGCAAATGCTTTGCCAAGACTGTTAGATATTGAACCGGGGCAACTATTTTTAGATGGTGTAGATATTACTAAAATAGCCTTGAGCGATTTAAGAAGCGCTATTGCTTTTGTTCCCCAAGATAGTTTTCTTTTCAGTACCACTATTAAGAACAACGTTCGTTATGGAGATCCAATTATCGAACAAGTCGAGGTAGAAGCAGCAGCCAAACTCGCACAAATTCATCCAGAAATTATGAACTTTCCCCAACAGTATGAAACAATAGTTGGCGAACGCGGCATAACTTTATCTGGGGGACAGCGTCAAAGGACTGCTTTGTCTAGAGCCTTACTAGTTGATGCTCCTATCTTAGTGTTAGATGATGCCCTTTCTAGTGTTGATAACCAAACCGCTACAAAAATTTTAAATAATCTTTCTAGCGGCACGCAAAAGAAAACAGTCGTTTTTATCACCCATCAGTTGTCTGCGGCGGCGGCGGCTGACCGAATTTTTGTTATGGATAAAGGTAAGATTGTTCAGACAGGAACGCAAGTGCAACTTTTGCAGCAACCCGGTCTTTACAGACAATTATGGAGCCAGCATCAGGTTGAGGAATTGCTGCATTAGAGGCAGAGGTTTTAGTCTTTTTTACCCCACCCTAACCCTCCCCTTGGAAAGGGGAGGGAATTGGAAATCTGGTTTCTCCTTTCCAAAACATTAACGTGCAATTCTGCTAGTTTTATTTCTAGAGAAATAGGAAATTCAGTTTCTGTCAAGGCGTACTATCAAAGTACGAACTCAAAATATTCGCATTGATTTCTTTAACTTGATTTTGAGAGGACAATCGCTATGATATTTATCTAAATAAGAATCTTATGACATTGGAGATTGTATTTTTTCTAACGAAACCACACCATTGTCTTCAAAATCTATCTCTAGATGATATCCTTCCATCATCGCAGTTCCCAGTAAAGGTTTATAACCAGAAGCTAAAATTAGGACTACTTTTTCTACGTCATCCCAAACAATAGTCAATAAATGTATAGCTGATAAAGCTTCGCTACCGTCAGCTAACCTTATAGGTGTACTGGAATATAGAGGAAGATTCATTGCACTAACTGCTTGTGGTGGTAAGGTAAGATAGCCGTTGAATCCAGTATCAATGGCAAAATCCACAGAAAAATCCGGTTGTTGTGGGAAACGGAAAATCACTGGAACTATTGCCTTGTGGTCAATCAATCTTCCGTAAATCATTCAACTGTACGTTTCATAGGAGCATTGCCAAAACTAAATGCAACATCATAACCGATTCGCATAGTAAATAATCTGGCGTTTGGATTCTTCTGCTTTAAGCTTAATACTGATTCTACACCAGTTTTATCAATTCCATATTCGCCAGTTTCAGCATCAATAACAATCATTTTGCCAATATTATCGCGATGCTCGACCTGTTGCCGAATCCCATCTTCATAAAACTGTTTGGCTCTTTGGGCAACTTCCTCTACAGTCCAAAAAATAGCCTGCATAATTACACCTATTTTACCTATCATTTTCCATAGTCTCATTATAGATGCGTGCGCTCAAGTAGGGATTTTTGTAAATTCAGGCACAAATTCATCCAGAAATTATGAACTTTCCCCAACAGTACGAAACAGTAGTTGGTGAACGCGGATGGATGCAGATAAATTTATCTACCAGTATCATAAGAAATGCTCTAGTACAACACGGCGTAAATAAGGTAACCCTTAGTAACAGACAAAAAGCTTAAAATAAAAGCTTTTGTGCCTTCTGCCTTCATGTACTAGTCTTTACCGAAAGTGTTGATTCGGCAATCAGTACTGAATCATCCGTGCCAACAGAAACATTACAGTGGCTGCTAGCAAAGCACCGACAACAATACTTAAAATTGCAGCGTTAAAACTACCAGTTGCCGCCACAATTGAACCAGGAATAAGGGAACCGCCAACACCTCCAAAGAGAACGGAAAGACCATTGTACAGTCCCGTACCAGCACCCACTCGGTTGGGAGGTAACAGGCATTGAACAATTGCGTATTCTTGAGCACCATATGCACTTTGGAAGAAGACTGCGATCGCAAAGAACAGCACTAAGAAACCTAACGCATTAACACTTGATGCAATGTAAACCATAATACCAGCAACAAAAAAACCAATGCTTGCAAGCAGTATTCGGCGCTGAAGTTTATCTCCCAAGTATGCCATGACAACAATACCTGCGATTCCAGCTGCAAAAATGAATGTTAGTGGCCATCCCAATTGCTCGAAGTCAATACCTTTGGCACGGTTAAAGTAAGTTGGCAACCAGTTGAGTGTACCAAAGGCACAGAAGGCATTGAGGGTACCGCCCAAAACAACCAACCAAAATCGGCGATCGCGCAAATAACTTCCTCTTTGTCTTCTCATTCCTGCATTCTCAGCACTTCCCTGTCCGGTGCGAATATATACTAACTCCATATCGTTTACGCTATGGTTTTGATGCGGTTCATCCTGCACAAAAAACCAAACGAGTGGAATTGACACTAGCATCCCGACTGCACCTAATAACGCAAAGGTAGGACGCCAACCAATAGAGTAAATTGACGGAACGATAAGTAGGGGAGCAGATGCGGTAGCAAGGATAATTCCAAGACCCCAAATCGCATTTGCTCGCGATCTCTCCGTGTCTGGAAACCAATGGCTGGTAATTGCACTCAGCATTGGGATATGAACTCCCTCGCCAAACCCCAACAGCAAGCGCAGAACGATCAGTGCAGTGAGGGACTGTCCCAACGGCGCACACAAAATTGTGAATAAAGAAAATGCTGCTATGGCTGCAATTGTGCTGCGTTTGGGACTAAACCGTTCGGCTAGTGGGCTGAGGAGCATATTTGACAATCCATATGATAAAAAGAATGCCCCCAACAGCCATTCACCATTTGAACCAATTTCGCGATCGCTCCAACCAAAATCGCGAGCAATTTGTGGTAGTGCTAGCGAGAGATTGTTGCGATCTAAGTAGTTGACGAATACTGTGACAGCGAGAACTATTGAAATGCGCCACCGTATTTTCCCAACGGATGCTGTGGCTGTTGGCATAGCAACCTCTCTTGCTTAAGGGAACTGCAAAAAATCAATTATCTCATCTTGTGGGATGGGTTTCTGGAGAACTTTAATAGCTGGAGTTACTCGTTGATTTTTCTTAATTACATATTTGGTTTGCGTAAATTTTCCACGAACTATTCCTTCTTTTCCACATATTGCGAAAATTTAGGTAACAATTTATTAAAAAACATATATTTTTGTTTTAAAGATTACAAAACTAAACTTGCACGGGCACATTAAGAGTGCGTATTAACTTGCAAGATAAAAATGACAACAACATTATCTGGTTATCAACTTCTGGAAACCGTTCACTTCGGCAGTAAAACCGTTATTTATCGCGGACGGCGAGATACCGATAACGCATCCGTTATTGTCAAAACTCTTGTTGATGAACATCCATCTTTAGAAGACATTGCACGACTGCGCCACGAATATCAAATTCTCGAGCTGCTGCAAATTCCCGGCATTGTTAAACCCTACGAATTAAAGAATTATCAGCATAGCCTAGCTTTGGTGATGGAAAACGTTCCTGGTAGTTTGCTCAAAGAAGTCATTGCCAATCAAACAACTAACTTGATTACTTTCCTGAAAGTGGCAATTAATCTCGCACACACCTTAGGAGAACTGCACGGTCAACAAATTATTCACAAAGATATTAAGCCACACAATATTCTCATCAATCCTGAATCTGGGGAAGTCAAACTAATTGATTTCAGTATTTCCTCGCGCCTCGATAAAGAAAATCCTACCTTGAGCAATCCAAATTGCCTGGAAGGTACATTGGCCTATATGTCGCCCGAGCAAACAGGCAGAATGAATCGAGCTATTGACTATCGCACTGACTTTTACTCATTGGGGGTGACGTTGTATGAAATGCTGACAGGTACTTTACCATTTCAGACTACCGACCCAATGGAATTGGTACACTGCCACATTGCCAAAATGCCCGCTGTACCTTGTAAAGCAACAGTGTGCCGCGTTCTGGAAAATGTCCCTGAGGCAATTACGGCAATTATTTTAAAGTTGTTAGCGAAAACAGCAGAGGAGCGGTATCAAAGCGCTTGGGGACTGAAAGCCGATTTAGAGGAATGCTTGTTTCAACTACAAACGGTTGGCAAGATTACAAATTTTGTATTGGGAAGGCGGGATAAATCGGGGCAATTTTTGATTCCACAAAAGTTATACGGACGTGAAGCAGAAGTTGCCACCTTGATGGCTGCATTTGAGCGAGTGGCAGACGGTAGAAGCGAAATGATGCTTGTTTCTGGTTATTCAGGGATTGGTAAAACTAGCGTTATCAATGAAGTTCATAAACCGATTGTGGGCGCACGAGGTTATTTTATTGCAGGCAAGTTTGACCAGTTCAAGCGCAATATTCCCTATGCATCCTTAATTCAAGCATTTCGATCTTTGATCGGGCAATTACTTACCGAAAGTGAAGTCCAAATCCAAGCATGGAAAGAGAAACTATTAACTGCTTTGGGAGAAAACGGACAAATAATTATCGATGTAATTCCCGAAGTCGAACTAATTATTGGGACTCAGCCGCCTGTAGCACAGTTGGATGCGGCAGAATCGCAAAATAGGTTCAATCGTGTCTTTAGGCAATTTATCGGCGTATTCACCAGCCAAGACCATCCTTTGGTTGTCTTTCTTGATGATTTGCAGTGGGCAGATTCAGCATCATTGAATTTAATTGAGCTATTGATGACCGATCGCGATCGCCAATACTTATTATTAACTGGAGCATACCGCGATAACGAAGTTTCGCCCACCCATCCACTGATAATGAGTTTGAACAAGATTCAAACAGCGGGTGCTGTGGTGAATAACATTGTCTTATCACCGTTACAGTTAACCGATGTAGAAGCGTTAATTAGCGACACTTTGAATAACACAGAACATACTCAGTCACTAGCAGGATTGCTATTTCACAAAACTGGAGGAAACCCGTTTTTCTTAACACAACTGCTGAAAACTCTACATCAAGAAGACTTGTTAACGTACAACTTCCATTCAGGTTTGTGGCAGTGGAATATCCAACACATTCAAGCAATTGGGATTACTGACCTGAATGTGGTTGAACTGACAGCCAGAAACATTCGCAAACTTTCAATAGAAACGCAAAAAGTATTAAAACTTGCTGCTTGTATTGGCAGCACATTTAACCTAGATGTCTTGGCAATTGTTAACGAATCATCACCGCTAACTACTGCGGCGCAACTGTGGTCTGCTCTGCAAGCTGGATTAATTTTACCATTAACTCAAGACTATAAAATTCCTCTAGTGTTTGGTCAAGAAGAATCAGGCAAGATTAGCTTAACGGATGTCAAAGTTGATTACAAGTTCTTACATGACCGAGTACAGCAAGCTGCATATTCTTTGATTCCTGATGCAGAGAAAAAAGTAACACACCTAAAAATCGGTCAATTATTATTAAATAACACTTCACTAGAAGCACGACAAGAAAATATTTTTGCTCTCGTAAATCAACTTAATTACGGAAATGATTTACTAACAAATGAAAAAGAAAAACATGAAATTGCAGAACTGAATTTGATGGCAGGAGAAAGAGCAAAAGCAGCTACGGCACATGATTCTGCCATTAAATATTTGCAAGCAGGTATAAGACTATTAGCATCTGATAGTTGGGAAAGTCACTATCAACTGACATTAGCATTGTATCAAGAAGCAGCAGAAGTGGCATTTTTAAGCGGTAATTTTGACGAAATGCAGAAATTTGCTACGACGGTGCAACAACAAGCTAAAAACCTGTTAGACACAGTGAAAGTATGTGAAGTCCAGATTCAAGCTTATATTGGGCAAAATAAAATTCAACAAGCAATTAATACGGGGCTACAAGTTTTAAATATGTTGGGGATAGAGTTTCCCGAAAAGGTGGAACCTTCCGATATTGGGGAGGGGCTAGAGGAAACTGCATTACTTTTAAGTGGAAAGGAACCTTCTGACTTAATTAACCTACCTCAAATGACCGAGCCCAAGAAACTTGCAGCTTTGAGGATGTTAACACGTCTATTTAGTGCGGCTTACTTGGGTACTCCAGAGTTGGTTCCTCTAGTGGTCTGCAAACAAGTTAATCTATTGGTTCAATATGGTAATGCTTCTGTATCTCCCTATGCATACTCCCTTTATGGCTTTCTGCTGTGTGGGGTTGTGGGAGATATTGAGCGTGGGTATCAGTTTGGTCAATTAGCTTTGGATTTATGCTCAAAATTGAATGCTAAAGCAGTTTACACAAGAACTTACCAAACGGTAAATCTATTCATTCGCCATTGGCAAGAACATATCAGCAATACTTTAACAACTTTTCAATCAGTTTACTCTAACGGAGTAGAAACGGGAGATTTAGAATGGGCTGCCTATGCTGCATTTCAGTACTGCTTCCAATCATATTTGGTTGGCAAGCAACTTACTGTTGTTGAACGAGACATGGCAAGTTACTGGAATGCTATTGATAAAATCAAGCAAGAAACTGCACTTAATTATCACGAAATCCATTGGCAAGCAGTTTTAAACATCATGGGAAAGTCTGAAAATCCTTGCGTGATGAGCGGTGAAGCCTACGATGAGCAGAAAATGTTACCCATTCATCAGCAAACCAATGACCAAGTAGCTATTCAATTTTTATATTTTCATAAACTTCAGCTTTGTTATTGGTTTGAAAATTACTCTCAAGCGCTGGGACATATTACTCATATCGAAAATTCTTTGGGTGCAGCGGCTGGACAAATAATTTTTGCACTCTTCTATTTCTATGATTCTCTGGTGCGGTTAGCAGTGTATGCTAATATTCCAAAATCGGAGCAACAGGACATTATCGCTCGCGTCCAGGCAAATCAAGAAAAAATACAAAAGTGGGCGCATCATGCCCCAATGAATCATTTACATAAATTCTATTTAGTAGAAGCAGAACGATATCGGGTTTTAGATGAAAAATTAGCAGCAATTGAGATGTACGATAAAGCGATCGCACTTGCTCGAGAAAACGAGTACATCAACGAAGAAGCATTAGCCTGCGAACTAGCAGCTAAATTCTATCTTTCATGGGATAAACAAAGTATTGCCAAAACATACATGACAGATGCTTACTACTGCTATATGCGTTGGGGTGCTGTTGCTAAAGTCAAAGATTTAGAAGCGAAATATCCGTATCTAATTACGCGATCGCAAAACATACAAAACTCAGCAACAAAACATTTAGAACTGGCTCAAACGAGTTCCACAACTACCGGAGACTCTCATCTGCTTGACTTTATGACAGTGATGAAAGCTTCACAAGTGCTGTCAGAAGAAATGATGCTAACTCGCTTGCTAGAAAAATTGCTGAAAAATGTCATCGAAAATGCTGGTGCTGTCCGAGGTTACTTTATTGCTAAGCATGAAAATCAGTGGATGCTAGAAGCAATAGGAATGGTTGAAAGTAAGGACGTTAGTGTTGTCATTAGCTCACAGTTAGAAACAGATTCACCTTTACTACCAATTGCTTTATTCAACTATGTTGAGAGAACTAAAGAAAACCTAGTTTTAGATGAGGCTGTCAAAGACTTGCGTTTTGCAAATGATGCTTATATCATCACACATCAATCTAAATCGATTTTATGTTTGCCACTCATTCATTCTGGCAAGTTTACTGGTATTGTTTACTTGGAAAATAACCTGATTTCTGGTGCTTTTACTCCAGAACGGGTGAAGGTACTGAGTTTATTAACTGCACAAATTTCAATCGCAATTGATAACGCTCGTCTCTATACCAATTTGCAAACTTACTTACAAGAACTCGAAGTTAAAAACGCAGCTTTGCAAGCATCCGAAATGCGAGAGCGAGAAAAAGCTTCTCAACTTCAACAATATCTCGACAAACTCCAAAAAGCACAGGCTCAACTCGTGCAAACAGAGAAAATGTCTAGCTTAGGACAATTAGTTGCTGGCGTTGCTCATGAAATTAACAATCCAGTCAATTTTATATATGGCAACCTCAACCATGCTAACGAATACACCCGAGAGTTACTAGGACTACTGGCGCTCTATCAAACACATTACCCATCTCCTCATCCAGAAATTCAGGAAGAATCAGAAGCAATTGATTTGGAATTTCTGATGGAAGATTTGCCCAAACTACTATCTTCCATGCGAATAGGCGCAGATCGAATTCGTAAAATTGTCGCTTCTCTACGAACCTTCTCGCGCATGGATGAATCTGAAAGAAAAGCAGTGAATATTCATGACGGCATTGACAGTACTTTGATGATCCTGCAACATCGTTTGAAAGCGAAATCAGAGCATCCAGCTATTGAGATTATCAAAGATTATGGCAACCTGCCCCTAGTGGAATGCTATGCAGGAGAATTAAATCAGGTATTTATGAATGTTTTGAGTAATGCTATTGATGCGTTGGAAGATTCATTAGTGAATAATTCAGAAAAAATAACCACTCCAACAATTACTATTCATACTCAACAAGTTAATGCTCATCAAGTGGAAATCCGCATTTCGGACAACGGTATCGGGATGTCAGAGGCTGTTAGACAACGCCTATTCGATCCTTTCTTCACTACAAAACCTGTAGGTAAAGGCACTGGTATGGGCTTGTCGATTAGCTATCAAATTGTCACTGAAAAACACCGTGGTTTACTCTTTTGCAAGTCTGAACTAGGTCAGGGTACAGAATTTACTATCTGTATTCCAATTTCGCAGGAAACCAATAACAACATTCTCTAGAGAGACGGTACATTAATCTCAAAAACTCAATTTTTTCGTAGAGACGCGCCAGCACGCGTTTCTACATTAACGAAATATTTTTTGCTCCCCTTTTGACTGCTGGGCTGGCGTTCTAGTTACCGATCGCTCGCTTAGAGCGCTTAGACAAAAGTAGTAAAGCGATCGCAACAATCCCTATCATCAATCCGCTAGAAGATTCGTTGGTACTGACTTTAAACGGATTATTGGGTTTGCTCAAATCTTCTTTACCATTTTCAATTTTGCGGTTGAAGCGATCGCTTTCTGCTTCTGCTTGTTTCAATAATCTTCTTTGTTCGTCGTTAACCAGTACGAGCATTGAGGAATAGGGAGTGACTAACTCGTACTTTTTAGCTATGGCGTGAATTGCATCCAAAGTCTCCAACTGCTCTAAATTAATTTCCTTGCTCAGCCCCAAGATTAATTGTCGCACTGCCAGTTGCTGGAAATTATCTTCTTTTTGAGATGTAATCTTGCTCTCTTTGGTGTCTGATTCATTTTTATACCAAGCATAACCATCGACTACACTAACAGTAGAAGCTCCCAACACTGCTTTCGTTGCAACTCTTTGCAAAACTTCTGAAACTTGCTGAGATACTCCACCACCACTATCCTGTATTGCCTTTAACGTAGCATCATCATAAGCTGCGGGTAGTGAACCTAAATGTATCATCCATAAAGGTGCAAGTGTTGCTTTGATTTCACTCCCAGGGTTTTGCTTGGCAACTTTATCTTTTGACAACTCATAACTGCCCTCATCAGTTAATAGTAAAACACCATCATAAGCTGTATCACCACGCAACTGGTTAAACTGCTGTAGCATTTCTTGTGGTTGAATTGTGCCATAAAAAGTCATTTTTTCAGCTAAAAATTGCCCGATGTCATCTAATCGTTTAGGAACAGCACCTTTAGAAGCAGTGATGTATAAGTCAGCGTCATTATTTGCCAAGTCTTTATCTGCAAAGCCATGTTTTTGCAGCCACGTGAAAACTTGTGACAGTTCTTTCACGTGGGAATTCATACTGAAAGAACTATCTAGAACTAAGGCAAATCGTTTTGCTTGAGGTAAGGAATAATCCTTGTTTAAGAGCGGCTTGACTAAAATGCTGTGACCTTCAGGAAAGTTAACTTGATGCAACGTTGGCAGAAATTTTCCAGTTGCTGGCAAAAATGGTTCTAACCAAGGCTCGTCTTTGAGTGCTACCTCTTTACCGTTACGGATGCGCTTGGTTTCATGAGTCCAAAAGATGTTGCGTTTTTCCCCTAGAACGGGTAAAGCCCAACCGCTTTCTTGTCGCATCACTTTATAAGTGAGCCATAAATGCATTTCAGTTGGTCTTTGTTGGGGTACGCTTTGCAAGACTGGTGCTTGTGGAGGAATGGGAAATGCTCGCAAGCGATATTGACGCGGTCCGACTTGTTCGAGTAACGCCGGGTCTACTGGGCGTTCTCGTCTTACTTGTGAATTGTAAACTTTCTGAGCAGCACCGCGAGGCGCGATAACAAAGGGGAAACGTTTTTGCAAATCACCTGTATCGCCCAACCACAATCCTGTAATGACGGCGCTTTCTGGTAAGGAAAAGGAGTAGAAAATTTCTTGAACTTCAGGTGTCTGGTTTTTGTAGACTTCATAAAGTTCTAAATCCGCCCAATCACCATGTTCTGTGACTTTGATTTGTTGCGATCGCAGCCACACTTTTTTCTCATTAATATTGAGTAGCCCTGCTTTGACTTCTTGTCGGTTAAACGTGGATTGCACTGCGTGACTGACTAATTGTCGTTCTGCTTTTTGAAGTGGTGTATCAAAAAACTCGGCATAAAGTTTTTCGGCTTTCTCGGCGTCTTTGTCAGACCCATTGTACAGAAATGGCGACATGAAGGAGTTATAACTTTCTTGTACTGTATTGGCAACAGTTTGGCTCAATCCAAAGACACTGCGATACATCTCGCTAATATGATTGTTTTCTTCTTTAGTACTGAGGTAGCGATAAGAGGATAGGTAAGCGTTCACCAAACCCTCACGGATGGTATTTGACTTTGCCAAAAGTGCTTGGCGGGTACTGTCATTTGATGCTGGATGAGCTAAAAGCGAAAAGGCTTGGACTTGCGGCTGTTGTTGTAAAATGATGAATGCCGTCATCCAAGCGATCGCAACGGCACTAGCGCCAGTGAAAGTAGATTTTTTTCCCTTCTGTGAAGCAAATGCCTGTAAAATTCTTCGTCCGGAGTTAATATAGAGTGCCGCTAGTGCCAAAGGCATAACAACAAATAACGCTGTACTGAGTATCCAGAGAATTAAAAATAACAGGAAATACCATACCCCTTGTACCCACCATCCAGAAACTAAAATCTGCCAAAGACCACGCGCCCAATCGAATTTGAAAAATTCCTGTACTAAAAATGCTCCTAAAGGTAAGGCATAAAACAGCAGCACTGCACTTGCGTAGATACCAAATAACAACATCAAGCTGTGTGCTAACATTTGCAGCCACTGCAATCCACTTTTGCGGGTTGACGCATAGCCAAACAGCATTTCTAGAAAGAATGCTACGATACAGATTCCTATTGTGGCTAAAATTTGAGTACTAGCGGGAGTCAGTTCCCGAATGAGAAATAACCGCAACAGACACAGCAGAAACAGTGGCGCTTCAACTCCATAAAATAAGCGAAGGAGTTTTATGGGCTGTCGTCGAAAGTGGAAGGCTCCTAGGAAAGTACACACAGTTGGTACTGCAACTAAACCAACCAATGTTAAAAAGAACTCACTAGGGATTTCACCTGCTACCGTAGCCAGTACTAACGGTACACCAACAACAGGTAGTATCCCCATACAGACAGTTAACAAAAAAGTGACGTTCCAAACCCAGAATATAGTTTGAATTAGCCCGTTCCAAAACCACCTCACAGCTACCCTCCCTTCAAGCGCTACAGACAACCACTGCTAGACTTCTACACAAGTGTTATGTGGAATTCCGAACAAAGTCATCAGTACTCGTACTTAGCAATCCTTGAGCGATCGCTTTATGCTTTTGCTTGTTTTAACGATCTTCTTTGTTGATTGCTAGTTGAGCGGAAGCCACGTAATGGGTTGAAGCTTCTACCATATTGCATACCTTTTGACATCTGCCTTCTTCACACTTTGTTGTTCAACTTCTTCCATCTTTTTTTAGCTCATCGTCTTCAAAAGCTTACGGAGTCAGATTTTTAGCTTGCTTGTCATCCTGTTATATATTTTTCAGGATAGATAAATTAATAGTTCATCTATCTATAGACGTAAAAAAAATATGCAAAAACTTACTGCTAAAGGTATAGTAAGGAATTATAAAAATTAACAATAATAAGAATAGAGTGTTCCCAAAACAGCCATGAGTTTTGACAAAAGCTCATGCAGATCTGTTTGATTATCTATTCGACTATAAAGATGAAAAGCAAGTATCCGGTTAAAATTAAAAGTTAACTGTTACTTGATGTTCATTTATACATATAAGCTGGTCTAAAGCTAGAGGGTATGTCAATTGAAAAAATTGTTCGGATCGCTAGTAAATGTGGTTTGCTAGTGTGTCTGTGAATGGCGTATATGCAATACATATATGCAATTGTGATTGGTATCCATATTTACTGGAACGACCAAGGTTCTCAACTGAATCCAACAGTTCATACTTAGTGTGAAGAATTGGATAAATTTTAAGAAAAATCGGAGAGTATTAAATATGCCATGTTTTTTTATTTGGCATTTACTTAACCAACTTCAGATAAGATAATTTTATTGACTCCTTTTCCGCTTTAAAATTACCGAGCCTTGTAGGGTAGGCATTTCCTATCATCCTGTTTGGGTAATCTTTTCGCGTGAAGAGAGTAATAACTTAAAAATTAAGGTACAGATCCTTCTATCATCGGTATTTTAGAGTGTCAAAGATGTTTGCTCTGTCAAGGCAGCTTTGACAATAAAAGGAATAAAAACTTTACTGAGGTGGAACTAAAAATTTTCTTAGTTCTACCTTTTCTCATAGCGTTCGCACGCACAGCAATCCATTAATAAATAATCTTGCAAGCCCTACATATTAATAGTAGGTATTAACTCAAAAAGTAAGATAAGTAAGATAAGTAGAAAGAAATGAGAAAAGCTTTTATGAGTTCCCTTATCTGGGTTAAAATTTTTCAAAATTACTCTTACAACTATGCATTACGAGTTTTTTCCAAATAAATCTCGATTGCAAGAGTATTCTGAAGATACAAAACCTACTTTTCATACTATTGATTGAAAATTTAATTTAAAGTGAATTAAGAAAGTCAATTAAGAAAAATTTTAAAAAGAATAGGAAAAAATAGTATGTTTTATAGTTGCAAAATCAAGAGAAAATGATATTGTAAAATACAGGGGATTGTGATTGAGGTAAGTGTAAGAGCTTATTAACTAGCTTGGCACAACTACCATATCAACAGCCCTAAATTTTAGTTAATAGCGCACAGCAAAAGAATAATATCGTTGAACTATTTGGTTGAGATAACTTTACGCAATAAAAAACTGATAACACATAAACCTGGAGTAACACAAAGTAAATGTTGCGACAATTTTATAATATCGTAGGTGTCTTAAGGGAAAGAGCCCTATATCAAAACGACCAAAGAGCTTATAGCTTTATAAAAAATGCAGACACAGAATTAGCTAGTTTGACTTATGAGGAATTAGAGCGACTGTCACGAGCGATCGCGGCAAAACTGCAGAGCATAGGAGCTAGCAGACAACGAGCCTTCCTGGTATATCCATCGGGGCTAAAATTTATTACTGCCTTTTTTAAATGTCTGTATGCAGGAGTGGTAGCGGTTCTAGCTTATCCATCCAGACGCAATCAAAAAATGTCGCGACCCGAAGCAATTGTCGCGGATGTCCAGCTTCAGGTGTTAGTAAAAATTGAGATTTAGACTCTACAAAACCCACTTTTTTACTGGTTTCTAAAATGGAATTTAGAGTACACAAAACCTACTTCTCGTACAAAAAGGTTGAAATTTCATTTACCAGACTAAAAACAAATTTCTTAGAAAGGACTATACTTTAAGAAGTAAATATTTATCTACTTTAAGAGGTAGTTTCTAAATTAAAGTACAATGATAATGTTTACTTTAGGTGACATACATTAAGTGAATGTAAACTTAATACCGCTCGTTTAATGTGTGTCTTGACGTTAGTTACATCTAATGTCAAAGCAAGAGTTTTGCATTAGTTTACAGTCTTGTACCGTTTCCATATGAAGATGCATAAAAAGAACTCCACCGCTTGCGGCATATGCGCGAAGAGCGGAGGGGTTAGGAGGGGTAAAAATCTTGTACAGCTTCATAGAAAATTGGTATTAAGCAAGCGCTATTGAGTGTAGAGCTTGTTACTTAAATAAGAGCATTTACCATATGGCTCCACTAAATTTTTAATGTCAAATAAATTACAAGAGTGAAACAATGTTACAGAAATTTTGTACTATAGTAGACGTGTTAAGGGAAAGAGCTTTAGAGCAGAAAAGCCAAAGAGCTTATACCTTTATAAAAGATGCAGACACAGAATTAGCTAGTCTAACTTATGAAGAATTAGACCGACTGTCACGAGCGATCGCGGCAAAATTGCAGAGCATAGGAGCTAGCGGACAACGAGCCTTGCTGCTATATCCATCGGGGCTGGAATTTATTGCTGCCTTTTTCGGATGTCTGTATGCAGGAGTGGTGGCGGTTCCAGCTTATCCACCCAGACGCAATCAAAAAATGTCCCGGCTTGAGGCAATTGTCGCGGATGCCCAGCCTCAGGTGTTACTGACAACAGAGGCTTTATTAAGTAACATCAAGAGTCGCTTTTCTGAGAATGAAGGACTAGCCGACTTGCAGTGTTTTGCTACAGATAGCATCGACCGCTCTCAAGCAGAATCATGGCAAGAAACAGCTTTGTCCAGCAATACTCTAGCCTTTCTCCAGTACACTTCTGGCTCTACAGGAACTCCAAAAGGAGTGATGGTCAGTCACGGTAATGTGCTGCACAACGAACAGCTGATTCAGAAGGGATTTGAACAGAATTCACAATCTATTGTCGTTGGCTGGTTGCCTCTTTTTCATGACATGGGTCTTATTGGGAATTTACTTCAGCCTTTGTACTTGGGTATTCCATGCATTCTCATGTCTCCAGAGGCTTTTTTCCAACGCCCTTTGCGTTGGCTCCAGGCTATTTCCCACTACAAAGCTACTACCAGTGGCGGACCTAATTTTGCCTATGACTTGTGCGTACACAAGATTACTCCCGAAGAGAAGGCAACTCTCGACCTCAGTAGTTGGCAAGTGGCTTTCAACGGAGCCGAACCAGTCCGCGCCGAGACAATGAAAAAATTTGCAGAGGCTTTTGCATCTTGTGGCTTTCGTCACGAAGCATTTTACCCATGTTATGGTATGGCGGAAACGACTTTAATTGTTTCTGGTGGTTGTGCAAGCGCTCCGCCCGTCTTACAAACTGTCCAAAAAGCAGCACTAGAGAAAAATCAGGTGGTTTTAGCTGACAGCACAAAAGACAATTTCACTCAAACAATAGTTGGTTGCGGTCAACCGTTGGAGGATCTAAAGGTTGTTATTGCCCATCCGGAAACTATGACCCGCTGCAAACCTAATGAGGTGGGTGAAATTTGGGTATCTGGTTCTAGCGTTGCCCAAGGCTATTGGAATCGACCAGAACAGACCGAGGAAACGTTTCGAGCACAATTGCAAGATACTGGAGAAGGACCTTTTTTACGGACGGGGGACTTGGGATTTTTGCACGATGGCGAACTATTCGTCACCGGGCGTGTCAAAGATATGATTATCATCCGAGGGCAAAACCATTATCCTCAAGACATTGAACTGACCGTAGAAAAGAGCCATCCGGCACTACGCGCTGGTTGTGGAGCGGTGTTTACAGTCGAGGTTAAGGGTGAAGAGCGATTGGTCGTTGTTCAAGAGGTAGAGCGTAATTATTTGAGAAAACTCAATGTGAATGAGGTAGTTGGAAGTATTAATCAGGCTGTAGCGGCGGAACACGGTCTACAGGTTTATGCCACCGTACTGGTTAAGACCGGGAGTATCCCTAAAACTTCCAGTGGTAAAATACAGCGCAATACCTGTCGGTCTGAGTTCCTTCGTGGAAGTTTGAATGTCTTGGAAGATTGGAGTGAGAATCCAGAGAGCAAAACGAAATTCTTGCATTTGCATACTGAAATTGAATCACTGTTGCAACAATTGCAAGCTTCCAAGCAATAAGATCTGTGTTAGCACATCAAAGTTTGTAAAAGTCAAACATCTATCAAACACCCTGTGAAAAAACGTTTTAGTTAAACCTGTAGAGACACGAGCGATGGAAATGCTAAATGTTGAAGTCAAAGAGAATCTAACGATTTCTCCTAAAAAGGATGCACAAAAGGAGCTACTAACTGTCAAAAAAATTCAAGCTTGGCTTGTATCTCGTTTAGCAGAACAACTGGAAATTAACTCAAATCAGATTGATGTCACGATTCCTTTTGAGCAGTATGGTGTGGATTCCTTGACAGCAGTCAGTTTGACTGGTGACTTAGAAAAGTGGCTTGGATGCGAGATCGATCCTACTCTACTCTACGATTACCCAACTATTAAGGCTCTGGCGCAGCATTTATTTGAGGAAGTCGCAGTCAAGGTGTAAGCCGTAATTCGTTGGCTGACACATTAGTAATGATATGTAAAGGAAATGGAACCCATAGCAATTATCGGTATTGGCTGTCGTTTTCCCAGTGCTGACAACCCAGAAGTCTTTTGGCAAATCTTGCATAACAAAGTCGATGCCATCACTGAAGTACCAAAAGAGCGTTGGGATGTTGATGCCCTGTACGATCCAAAGCCAGCGACTCCAGAAAAAATGAATACCCGTTGGGGTGGCTTTTTGGAGCAGGTAGATCGATTTGAACCCAGTTTCTTTAACATTTCCCCTCGTGAGGCAGAGCCAATAGACCCCCAACAAAGATTGTTGTTGGAGGTGGCTTGGGAAGCTCTAGAAAACGCGGGAATTGCACCACAAAAGTTAGCTGGCAGCAAGACTGGAGTTTTTATTGGCATCTGCAACGCTGACTATCACAGGCTTCTCTATCAAAATTCCTCCTGCATAAATGCATATAGCGGCACGGGTACTGCTTCCTCCATTTCAGCTAACCGTATATCCTACGTGCTGGATTTAAGAGGTCCAAGTGTCGCAATAGATACTGCTTGCTCTTCGTCCTTGGTCGCAGTCCACTTTGCCTGTCAAAGTTTGCGGAGTGGCGAGTCCAGTATGTGCTTGGTTGGAGGGGTCAACTTGATTTTGTCCCCCGATATGGGCATAACTTTTTCTCAAGCGCAGATGATGGCATCTGACGGTCGGTGTAAAACTTTTGATGCTAAGGCTGACGGTTATGTACGGGGGGAGGGCTGCGGTGTAGTCGTTCTGAAACTCCTAAAAGATGCAATTCGGGATAAAGACAATATTCGGGCGATCGTCAAAGGCTCAGCAATTAACCAAGATGGTCTGAGCAATGGACTGACAGCACCCAATGCACTTGCCCAACAAGCGGTCATCCGTGAAGCTTTGAAAAATGCAGAAGTGACACCAGCGCAAATTAGCTACATTGAAGCTCACGGTAGTGCCACTTCTTTAGGAGATCCAATTGAATTTAAATCTTTAAAAGCTGTGCTCATGAAGGATCGTCAGCCAGACCAACCTTGTTGGATTGGCTCGGTTAAAACCAATATTGGTCATTTAGAAGCAGCGGCTGGAATTGCTGGGCTCATCAAAGTGGTACTTTCACTGCAACACGGGGAAATACTACCGAATCTACATTTGGTGCAGTTAAATCCTTATATTTCCCTCAAAGGAACAACTTTTTCTATCCCTACTGAATGCCAGCCTTGGGTTGCTGGTACAGAAAAACGTTTGGCTGGGGTCAGCGCCTTTGGCTTTGGGGGTACAAATTGTCACGTCATTCTAGAAGAAGCACCTATCGATTTTAGATTGAGCGATGCTGGTAAGAATCCAAAATCTGAAATCCAAAATCCAAAATCCACAGAATGCCCCCTGCACCTTTTGACGCTTTCGGCAAAAAGTGAGAAGGCGCTTGTGGAACTGGCCCAAAAGTATGTAAATTTCTTTGCATCTCATCCTGAAGTATCGCTTTTTGATGTTTGCTATACAGCCAATACGGGGCGATCGCATTTTAACCACCGCCTTGCTGTGATGGCTTCTTCTTGTGTACAAGCGCGAGAAAAACTAACAAACTTCTGCACTAAACAAGAATCAGCACAAGTCTTCAAGGGACAGGGCAGTAGTTTACCAAAAGTAGCCTTTCTCTTCACGGGTCAGGGGTCTCAATATGTGGGTATGGGACGCCAACTCTACGAAACTGCGCCCGTCTTCCGCACAGCCATCAATTGCTGCAATGAAATTTTGCGTCCCTATCTGGAAAAGCCTTTGCTATCGGTTCTTTACCCGGAACCAGGTCAGACTTCACCAATTAACCAAACCGCTTACACTCAACCCGCTTTATTTGCCATAGAGTATGCATTGGTACAATTGTGGCAATCCTGGGGAATTCACCCTGATGCTGTCATGGGTCATAGTGTCGGGGAATACGTTGCCGCCACTGTAGCGGGAGTCTTGAGTTTGGAAGATGGTTTAAAGCTGATTGCTAACAGAAGCCGCCTGATGCAGAGTCTACCGACCGGCGGTGAAATGGTAGCAGTGTTTGCTGATGAAAAATATATCCGTTTTGTTACTGAGATTGATAACAAAAGAGTCTCATTTGCTGCTTTTAATGGAGGGGGAAACACGGTAATTTCCGGTCAATCACAAGCAGTCCAAGAAATTTGTGCTGACCTAGAAGCAGCAGGAATACCGACCAAAAAGCTACAAACCTCTCACGCCTTCCACTCACCACTGATGGAACCGATACTGGCTCAATTTCGGGAGGTTGCCGATCGGATAACCTATGGTGTTCCCGACATAACCATTATCTCCAATCTTACAGGAGAGCCACTCACTCAGGAGGAGATATCAGCTGATTACTGGTGTCGCCATTTGCGCTACCCAGTACAATTTGCCAAAAGTCTCAAAGCACTTCACGCGGAAGGATACGAGGTGTTTGTGGAGATAGGGCCAAAACCAACATTGTTGGGGATGGGGCGTAACTGTTTGCCAGACAAGGTAGGAGTTTGGTTGCCTTCGTTGCGTCCGGGGCAAGAAGATTGGCAGGTATTACTCCAGAGTTTAGGGGAATTATACGTGCGTGGAGCAGAGGTAGATTGGTCTGGTTTTGACTGGGACTGCGGTCGTCGTCTGCAATTACCAACTTATCCTTTCCAACGACAGCGCTATTGGGTGGAGAGCGCCGCAAACGATAGTTCCCAAGCAGACAACTTATCCCAAGACAAGATTCAAAGCCCCATCGTGCAACTCCTAAACCAAGGAGATACCCAACACATAGTTCAAAATTTAGAAAAGACAGGAGAACTTTCAGAAGACGAGTTAAGAATGTTGCCAAAGCTATTAGAACTGTTAGTCAAACAAGACCGACAGTTGCTAGGAGCAGCATCTGTTAAAGATTGGCTTTACGAAGTAGAGTGGAAACAGTTGCCGCCTCAGGTAAAGGCTCAAGAGAAAAGCGGAATTCAAAAAATCGGTACTTGGCTAATTTTTGCTGACTTGGAGGGTGTGGGACAAAACCTGGCCAAACTTTTGCGATCGCAAGGTCACACCTGTATTTTAGTTCATCCGGGGAATACCTGTAATTTAAGAAAGGACGGAACTTGGTGCATTAGCCCTTCTAGCCCAGCAGATTTTAAATGTCTTTTCCAAGAAGTTTTAGAAACTCTAGAGCGTCCTTTACAAGGAATTATCCACCTGTGGAGTTTAGAGGCACAATCGGCTTCATCTCTGACAATCTCCTCTCTAGAACAAGCTCAGACCCTTGGTGTTGGTAGCGTATTGTATTTGCTACAAGCTCTCATCAAAGAACTGGAAACTAAAAAGAATAGGGATTTTCCCGCATCAGTTTCCCCCCTACCCCAATTGTGGTTGGTGACACGGGGAGCGGTACCAGTCGGTTCGGAACTTCCTGGGGTGGCGCAATCTTCTTTATGGGGATTGGGCAAAGTCGTGGCTCTAGAACATCCCGAACTGTGGGGCGGAATGCTCGATTTAGCCCCAGAATTTACTGGTGATGAGGCAATAGAACTGCTAGCAGAAATTGAGAATTCTTGTGGGGAAGACCATATCGCCTTTCGCAACGGCAATCGCTATGTCGCTCGCTTGGTGCCCAAACAACTGTCAGAATCCAAACAAGTGGCACTCCGCTCAGATAGCACTTACCTAATTACTGGAGGTTTGGGGGCTTTGGGATTGAGAGTAGCCCGTTGGATGGTGGCACAGGGGGCAAGACAATTGGTACTCACTGGACGCAGCAAAGCTTCAGATGAAGCGCAATCAATCCTCCGACAACTCGAACAACTTGGAGCCAAGGTTTTCGTTGCTCAAGCAGATGTGTCTGATGAAGCGGATGTACTGAAGTTGCTTGAAGCGATCGACACATCAATGTCACCCCTGCGGGGAATTGTTCATGCTGCTGGAGTTTTAGATGACGGCATCTTGCTACAGCACTCCTGGGAGCGTTATAGTAAAGTGATGGCTCCAAAAGTGAAAGGGGCATGGAATCTACACGCGTTGACCCAAGGTCTGCCGTTAGACTTCTTTGTTTTATTTTCTTCAGCAGCTTCATTACTAGGCTCGCCCGGTCAAGGGAATTACGTTGCTGCCAACAGTTTCATGGATGCCCTAGCTCATCATCGCCGATTCCAAGGACTACCGGGATTAAGCATCAACTGGGGACTTTGGGCTGATGTGGGGATGGCAACTGGTTTGGTAAACCGTTACCAGGCTGCCAATGCGATGGGATTAAAGAGCATCGCTCCAGAGCAAGGATTGCAAGTTCTAGAACAAGTTCTGGGACAAGCGACTTCACAGATTGGGGTATTACCAATCGATTGGTCGGTTTTGAGACAGCAATTAAGGGTTAGCGGTCAACTGCCATCGTTACTTGTTGAATTTGCTAACACAGAAGACCGGGCAGAAACTGCTCAGTCATCGGCTCTGCAGTCCGATATTCTACAAAAATTACAGGCGGCGGCGGCAAACGAACGCCTCTCCCTATTAACGACCCACATTCAAGGAGAAGTCGCCAAGGTTCTGGGGCTTCCACCATCTGAATTGCCCGATCCAAAACAAAACTTCTTTGATATGGGTATGGATTCTCTGATAGCAGTTGAGCTAAAAAACCAGTTGCAAAACCATTTAGGGCAATTCCTTCCCTCAACTCTAGCCTTTAACTATCCCAACATCAATTCCCTTGCTCAATACCTATCTCAAGATGTTCTTTCTCTAGATATTTCTGCTCAGACAAGTCAGGATTTACCACAAAATCAAGAAGAACTGACTACTTCTTTGGAAGAAATTAAACAACTTTCAGAAAGGGAGGTTATGGCTTTAATAGCTCAAGAATTTGAAGCGTATAGATAAGGAGATTTTCTGTTGATATGAGTCAGTTGCCGTCAGATACCAGTCAACTCTCTGCACTGCAACAATCGCTTTTTGTAGTGCAGAAGTTAAAATCCAAACTTACTGAGATTGAGAATGCAAAAACAGAGCCAATTGCTATTATCGGCATGAGTTGTCGCTTTCCTGGGGGAGCGAATGACCCGGAGAGATTCTGGCAGCTATTGCATGAAGGTGCAGACACCATCTCTGAGGTACCAGCCCAGAGGTGGAACATTAACGATTATTACGATCCAAACCCCGATGCACTGGGGAAAATGTACACTCGGACTGCGGGTTTTTTAAATGAGGTAGACCAGTTCGATCCCTTGTTCTTTGGGATTTCCCCTCGGGAAGCAGTCAGCTTAGACCCCCAGCAGCGCCTGCTACTAGAGGTGAGCTGGGAAGCTTTGGAAAATGCCGCACAGCCATCAAACCAGTTAAGTAGCAGTCAAACTGGCATTTTTGTGGGCATTGGACAAAATGACTACGCCCAATTGCAAATAAAGTTGGGTGACCCCACACGCATCGACGCTTACACCGGCACTGGAAATGGTTTTTGCTTTGCCTCTGGTCGGTTGTCCTACGTTCTGGGGCTACAGGGTCCCAACATGGCGATTGATACCGCTTGCTCTTCTTCCTTAGTCGCCGTTCATTTGGCTTGTCAGAGCCTGCGTGCAGGAGAATGCAATTTGGCGTTAGCAGGCGGCGTGCAGTTAATATTATCGCCAGAAACCACCATTTTTCTCTCTAAAGCACGCGCTCTTTCCCCAGACGGTCGATGCAAGACTTTTGATGCTGCTGCTGATGGCTTTGGTCGGGGTGAGGGCTGCGGAGTGGTGGTGCTCAAACGCCTCTCGGATGCGATCGCCAACAAAGATAACATCTTAGCTGTGATTCGAGGTTCAGCAATCAACCACGATGGTCCTAGCAGTGGTCTAACAGTTCCCAATGGATTGGCTCAGCAAAAACTCATTCTTAAGGCTCTGGAGAATGCTAAGGTAGAACCTTCCCAAGTGAGTTATGTAGAAACTCACGGCACGGGAACGGCACTGGGTGACCCCATTGAAGTGGAAAGTTTAGGGGCTATCTTTGGCAAAGGTCGTCAAGACAACCCTCTGATAATTGGTTCGGTAAAAACCAACATCGGTCACCTAGAACCAGCAGCAGGAGTTGCTGGTTTAATGAAGGTAGTGCTTTCTTTCCAACACAACGAAATTCCACCACACCCGCACTTTAAACAGCCCAATCCTTACATCAACTGGGATGAACTACCAGTGGTGGTACCAACCTCATCAATACCTTGGTTTTCAGGAGAAAAGCGGCGGTTGGCTGGAGTCAGTTCTTTTGGTATGGGCGGTACGAATGCCCATATTGTGTTGGAAGAGCCACCGATACTAGAGACTGTGAGAGCGGAAGTAGAACGCCCGGTGCATCTGCTGACACTATCGGCAAAGACTGAAGTTGCCCTCAAGCAATTAGCACTTCGCTATAATAATTACCTAGCTGTCAATCCATCTGCAGACATAGGAGACATTTGCTATACCGCTAATGCAGGTCGAACTCATTTTCCCCATCGGTTGAGTGTAGTTGCCTCTTCTGGAGCACAGTTGCGTGAAAAGCTAGCGAATTTCTCTGCCGGACAGACAACAGCAGAGGTATTTCAGGGACAAAGCAACAGTTTACCGAAGATAGCCTTTCTCTTCACGGGTCAGGGGTCTCAATATGTGGGTATGGGACGCCAACTCTACGAAACTGCGCCCGTCTTCCGCGCCGCCATCGATCGCTGCGATGAAATTTTGCGTTCCTATCTGGAAAAGCCTTTGCTATCGGTTCTTTACCCGGAACCAGGTCAGACTTCACCAATTAACCAAACCGCTTACACTCAACCCGCTCTATTTGCCATAGAGTATGCGTTGGTGCAATTGTGGCAATCCTGGGGAATTCACCCTGATGCTGTCATGGGTCATAGTGTCGGGGAATACGTTGCCGCCACTGTAGCGGGAGTCTTGAGTTTGGAGGATGGCTTAAAACTGATTGCCAACAGAAGCCGCCTGATGCAGACTCTACCTCCAGGTGGTGAAATGGTGGCAGTGTTTTCTGATGAAGCTTATATAAGTAAATTTATTGATATATATACTAGAAAAGTATCATTTGCTGCTTTTAATGGAGATTCCAACACGGTAATTTCCGGCGACACACAAGCAATTCAAGCAATTTGTGCTGACTTACAAGCAGCAGGAATATCGACTAAAAAGCTACAAACATCCCACGCCTTCCACTCACCACTGATGGAACCGATACTGGCTGAATTCCGTGAAGTAGCTGAACAAGTCACCTATGGTGCTCCTCAATTGACCATTATCTCCAATCTCACAGGAGAGCGACTGACTCCACAGGAAATATCGTCTGATTACTGGTGTCTCCATTTGCGCTGTCCGGTACAATTTGGCAAAAGTCTCAAAGCACTTCACGCAGAGGGATATGAGGTATTTGTGGAGATAGGACCAAAACCAACATTGTTGGGGATGGGGCGCAACTGTTTGCCAGATAAGATAGGAGCTTGGCTGCCTTCATTACGTCCGGGACAAGAAGATTGGCGGGTATTACTCCAGAGTTTGGGAGAACTATACGTGCGCGGAGCAGAGGTAGACTGGTCTGGCTTCGACCGGGGCTACGAGCGTCGGCGTGTAATGTTGCCCACCTATCCCTTCCAACGACAGCGCTATTGGGTGCAAAAGGCTGAGAGCGAGCATCAACAAACAGAATTATCATCTCAACAGACAATCCAAACCTCTATTGTTAACCTTCTGCAGCAAGGAAACATAGCACAGTTAACAAAGCAGCTGGAGACGGCAGGTAAGTTCTCACAAGAGCAGATGAAAATACTGCCCCAGATGCTAGAAGTTTTGGTTAAGCAACACCAACAAGAAATACAAACTACCGCTATCAAAGATTGGCTCTACGAAATAGAGTGGCAGCAGATGCCGCAGCAGACGGTGCAACAGAACACCCAAAGACAGGCACCAGGAACCTGGGTGGTTTTTGCCGATGCTAGCGGTGTCGGACAAGCACTGGGAGAACTTTTACAACAGCACGGACAGAGTTGTATTCTAGTTTACAATGGAAAAGCCTATCAAAACTTAAAACCGGGAATTTGGAGCATCAACCCCACCAGCCCTAAGGACTTTGAGCGTCTGTTTCAAGAGGTTTTAAGGGCTGAATTGCCACCGTTAAAGGGAATAGTCCATCTGTGGAGTTTAGAAGCAATGCCACCAAATGCCCTGACTATCCCAACTCTTGAGTCGGCTCAAAACCTTGGTTGCCTTAACGTATTGCATCTGGTGCAAACCCTGAGCCAGTACAATGAGTTAGCTTCATGCCAATTGTGGTTGGTGACTCGGGGAGCGATACCAGTCAAAGGCGATGTTACCTTGGCCGTTGCTCAAGCTCCATTATGGGGACTGGGTAAAGTTATTGCCCTGGAATATCCCGAACTCTGGGGCGGAATGTTTGATTTAGCACCGGAATCCACTGGTGATGAAGCAACACAACTGTTAGCAGAAATTGAGAATTCTCTTGGTGAAGACCATATCGCCTTTCGCGAGCGCAAACGGTATGTTCCTCGGTTAATACTTAAAGAAATATCAAAATTCAAACAAGTGGAGCTTTCCTCAGATAGCACTTACCTAATTACCGGGGGTTTGGGTGCTTTGGGACTGAGAGTAGCTCGTTGGATGGTGTCTCAGGGGGCGAGACAGTTGGTTTTGGTTGGACGAAGTGCGGCTTCAGATGCAGTGCAATCAACCCTCAGGCAACTCGAACAACTTGGAGCCAAGGTTTTCGTTGCTCAAGCAGATGTGTCTGATGAAGCGGATGTGGTGAAACTGCTTGCAACAATGAACGCATCCATGCCACCTCTCCGAGGAATTGTTCATGCTGCGGGGGTTTCTGGTTACAAACCCATCAAAGATATGGATTCGGATACCTTTGAATCAGTGGTGCGTCCTAAAGTGTTGGGGACATGGATACTGCATCAACTGACGCAGGACATGAAATTGGACTTTTTCGTCAACTTCTCCTCCATTGCATCAGTGTGGGGTTCCAAGGGACAGGCGCACTACGCAGCGGCAAACCACTTCCTTGATGTGTTGGCCCATCACCGTCAAGGACTCGGATTGCCTGGATTAACTGTGAATTGGGGTCCTTGGGCTGATGGTGGTATGGTCGTAGAGGAATTCCAGAGGTGGATGTCTCGAATGGGTGTAAGCGGCTTGCAGCCGGAGAATGCGATCGCTGCTTTGGAATACCTAATGGCAGAGGGGTCTGTTCAGACAACGGTGGCTAATATCGATTGGAGTTTGTTCAAAGAGGTATATGAAGCCAGGGGAAAACGCCCACTCCTAGAACTGCTTGCAGGACAATCGCAGAAAGGGCAACAGCAGCCGTCAGTGCGACATTCCGATATCTTACCGCGATTGTTGCAAGCTCAAAGTGACGAGCGCTTGCATCTGTTGGTAGTTTATTTACAAGAGCAAATAACTAAAGTGTTGGGGTTTGACGAATCGTTAGTTTTAAATCCGCACCAAAGCTTGCTGGAATTAGGTCTTGATTCTTTAATGGCTGTTCAACTCAAAAATGCGATCGCAACCGACCTTGAGGTGAATGCTCCTGTAGAAAAAATCATTGATGGCTCCAGCATTATGCAACTGGCAGAACTATTACTGCAGGAATTAGCCATAGCAAACACAACACCGCCAGCACCCCCTTCTTCCTTAGAAAATGAATTAGAACTTATTAAACTACCAATAGAAGATGGTTCTACCTCCTTTGCATCTCTTGCATCAGCAACTAAATTAAGCCAGGACAATTGGATAGAGGGGGAATTATGAATTTAGTTGAGTTTTTACAAGAGCTTTCGGCAAAGAATGTAGAATTGTGGGTCGATGGTGGTAAACTGCGCTATCGAGGTCCTCAAGATGTATTAACCCCAGAATTATTAAACGATATTAAGCGTTTTAAGGAAAAAATTATACTGCTGCTGCAAAAGGGCACCGAAACTGCTCAAACCATTAGCCTGCGCCCTATGGAACGGAACGGGCATATACCGCTGTCCTTTGCCCAACAGCGTATGTGGTTTCTACAGCAGTTAGATGTGAATACTAGCTTTTACAACCTTCCTGCGGCTATGCGTTTTGTAGGGACCCTCGATGTCACTGCTCTAGAATACAGTTTCAATTACATCATCAGCCGTCACGAAACCCTACGTACTAACTTTATTCAGGTAAACGGGCAACCCTTTCAAGTCATCCACCCCAGACTTTCCTTGAAACTCACTGTTGTGGATTTGCGATCGGAAAGCGAACGAGAAAGCTATTGCCAGCAACTAGCCGTAGAAGAAACCCAACGCCCATTTGACTTGGCAACTGACCCATTGGTGCGGGCTAGTTTGTTCAAGCTGACAGAGACAGAACACATTTTGCTACTGGTTATCCATCACATAGTATCAGATGGTTGGTCAATGGGCGTACTTATCCGTGAGATAGCAGCAGCCTATCAAGCTGTATGCAGTCAAAAGCCAATTGCACTACCAAAGTTGTCGGTTCAATATGCTGATTTTGCTATATGGCAGCAGCAGTGGTTGCAGCGGGAGGAACTGGCAAAGCAGCTAGCATACTGGAAGGAAAAACTGGCGGGTGCGACTGCTTTATTGGAACTGCCCACCGACCGACCGCGACCTGCGATTCAAACTTACCGGGGGAAAACCGAGAAATTTGCGCTTACAAAAGAACTGAGATCGGCGTTAGCGGTACTGAGTCAGCAACAGGGTGTGACGCTGTTCATGATGTTACTGGCAGCGTTTCAAACTTTACTCTATCGCTACAGCAACCAGACTGATATCTGCGTTGGCACACCCATTGGCAACCGCAATGGTAAAGAAATCGAGGGGTTAATTGGGTTATTCCTCAACACTTTAGTGCTGCGGAGCGATTTGTCTGCTAACCCAAGTTTTAGCGATTTACTGTCACAAGTGCGTCAAGTTGCACTTGACGCCTACGCCCATCAAGACCTGCCCTTTGAGCAGTTGGTGGAACAATTGCAGCCAGAGCGTTCTTTAAGTTATGCACCACTTTTCCAAGTGATGTTTGTGCTTCTCGTTGCGCCAACGTCACAGTTGCAACTTCCAGGCTTAACGCTGTCTCCGTTTCCCATCGAAAGCTTGACAGCCAAGTTTGATTTGACTTTATCACTAGAGAACACAGGCACTGGATTGATTGGTTATCTGGAATACAATACTGACCTGTTTGACGCAGCTACCATTGCGCGGATGGTAGAGCACTATCAAACTCTACTTGAGGCGGTGGTTGCTAATCCCCATCAGAAGATATCAGAACTCCCACTGCTTACTGCCAAAGAAAAACACCAGATACTGGTGGAGTGGAACGATACTCAACTAGACTACCCCAAACAATTGTGTTTGCACTCTTTGTTTGAGCAACAAGTTGAAAAAACACCAGACGCTGTAGCCGTGGTGTTTGAAAATGAACAACTCACCTACACTCAGTTAAACGCCAAAGCTAACCAACTCGCACATCACCTACTCCAGTTGGGTGTCGGACCGGAAGTGTTGGTCGCCATTTGTGTCGAACGCTCAATCGAGATGTTAGTAGGACTGGTGGCAATTCTTAAAGCCGGTGGGGCCTATGTCCCCCTCGACCCCATTTACCCACCAGAGCGATTGGCGTACATCCTGGAAGACTCGGGTGCCAAAGTACTGCTCGCTCAGCAGGCGGTAGCAGAGCTTCTGCCAGAGACACACGGGCATGTTGTCTACTTAGACACAGATTGGCCAATTCACCAAAGTTCATCCAACCCCAACACTCATGTTTGCGCCGATAATTTAGCGTATGCCATCTACACCAGTGGCTCCACCGGACGACCTAAAGGAGTGCAAATTCCCCACAGGGCGGTAGTGAACTTTTTAAACTCAATGTCGGCTCAACCGGGGATAGGGTCAGAAGATGTACTGGTAGCGGTGACGACCATTACCTTTGATATTGCAGCGTTGGAGTTGTTCCTACCATTGAGTAGGGGCGCATGGGTCGTCCTCACCCGCGATTTGATTGCCGATGGCGGTCAAAGCACTGCGGCTTTGGGAACATCCAGCGCTACAGTTATGCAAGGCACTCCAGCCACTTGGCGAGCCCTCATGCAAGCAGGCTTCCTTGGCAATCCTCAATTGAAAATCCTTTGTGGTGGTGAAGCTCTCGATCGCGAACTCGCAGCACAATTGCTCGAGCGTGCCGATAGCTTGTGGAATATGTACGGTCCAACGGAGACCACCATTTGGTCAGCCGTTTCTCAGGTGCAGCCCGATTCTGGCGCGGTGTCCATCGGCAGAGCGATCGCCAACACCCAATTCTACATCCTCGATGTCAATTTACAACCAGTACCAGTGGGTGTGGCTGGGGAATTGCACATTGGCGGTGATGGCTTGGCGCGGGGCTATCTCAGCCGCCCTGAATTGACAGCCGAAAAGTTCATTCCCAACCCCTTTAGCAAAAAGCCCGGTGAAAGGCTCTACAAAACTGGAGATTTAGTTCGCTACCTAAAAGATGGTAATATTGAGTATATCGGACGTATTGACCATCAGGTGAAAGTGCGCGGTTTCCGCATTGAATTAGCCGAAATTGAAGCACTCCTGAGCCAGCACCCAACTGTACAACATACCGTTGTCATAGCTAAAGACATTGCAGGGGACAAGCGCTTGGTTGCTTACTTAGTACCCCAGGCTCAGACAACACCAGCCCTTAGTGAGTTGCGCTCCTTCCTCAAACAGCAACTGCCCGAGTACATGGTGCCGTCTTATTTTATGGTGCTCGATGCCTTTCCGCTCACACCCAATGGCAAAGTTGACCGTAAAGCCCTGCCTACCCCCGACCAAACCCGAATAGAGGCCCAAGCATACGTTGCACCGCGAAACGAGGTGGAGCGAATTCTCAGCCATGTCTGGCAAGAGGTGCTGAATCTCGAAAGAGTCGGTGTAAACGACAACTTCTTTGAACTCGGCGGTCATTCACTTCTGGTCGTTCAAGTCCATAGCAAACTCAATCAAAAGTTACTTGGAAACATTAACAAAGAAATCTCAGTAGTTGACTTATTTAAATATCCAACTATAAGTACCTTGGCGCAATATCTCCGACAGGAGCAAAATGGGGCAACACCTGCAAGGCAGAAAATCAATGACCGCGCCAGCAAGCAAATAGAAGCTCTGAAACGACAACCACTGATGAAACAAAGGAAGAAGAACAATGGATAACCAGGAAACCAATGATGAAATGGAAGTGCTCGCCAGCATTGCTGGTCGTTTTCCAGGAGCCAAAAACGTTGATGAGTTTTGGCAGAATCTGCGCGACGGTGTTGAGTTCATTTCATCAGTCGGTGAACAAGAGGAGATACAGCTATGAAAACTATTGAGGAGTTTTTGTCTGACCTCTGCACATTAGATGTAAAGCTGTGGGTGGATGGCGACCGTCTGCGGTGTAGCGCCCCTGAGGGAATACTCACACCGTCTCTGCGCCTTCAGTTACAAGAGCGCAAAGTAGAAATTCTCGCGTTTTTACAAAAAGCTAGTCTGACCTCAAGTTCCGCTCTAGCGACAATTCAGCCCGTTTCGCGATCGCTCAAACTACCACTGTCCTTTGCCCAACAACGCTTGTGGTTCCTGCAGCAATTAGAGCCTGAGAGTGGCTTTTACAACATTCACGTGCAAGTCCGTTTTCAGGGGAACCTCAATGTCACTGCTCTAGAATACAGTCTCAATCACATCATCAGCCGCCACGAAGTCCTACGTACCAACTTTGTTGTAGTAGATGGGCAACCGATACAAGTTATTGCTGACAGCAAGACCATAACCCTGGCAACTGTAGACTTGCAACACTTAGAGCCAACACAGCGAGAAAGCACCTGCCGCCAATTAATCCTTGAAGAAGCCGCACAACCTTTTGACTTGACAACTGACTCACTGGTGCGGGCGAGTTTGTTCAAGCTGACAGAGACAGAACACGTTCTGCTACTGATGATGCACCATATGGTTTCAGATTGGTGGTCAATGGGGGTATTGGTAAACGAGTTAGCAGCAATCTATCAAGCTGCGTATAACAATGTACCCATCGCCCTACCAAAGTTGCCGATTCAGTATGCTGACTTTGCTGTTTGGCAGCGACAGTGGTTGCAGGGAGAGGAACTGACAAAGCAGGTGGGATACTGGAAGGAAAAACTCGCAGGTGCTCCCGCTTTGTTGGAAATGCCCACCGATAGACCGCGACCCGCTATTCAAACATATAAGGGGGCGACTGAGAAATTTAAACTTTCTCAAGAGTTATGTGAAGCGCTAACTGCCCTAAGTCAGCGACAGGGCGTGACACTGTTCATGACGCTTTTAGCAGCATTTCAAATATTGCTGTATCGCTATAGCGGTCAGACTGACATTTGTGTGGGTACACCAATAGCTAACCGCAATCGTGCCGAAACAGAGGGGTTATTCGGGTTATTCCTCAACACTCTAGTGCTGCGGGGCAATTTGTCTGGCAATCCCAGTTTTGTTGATTTCCTCTTGCAAGTGCGCTCAGTTGCCCTTGGTGCTTACGCCCATCAAGACCTGCCCTTTGAGCAGTTGGTGGAACAATTGCAGCCAGAGCGTTCTTTAAGCCACACACCACTTTTCCAAGTGATGTTTGTGCTCCACAATACACCAATGCAAGTGTTGCAACTTCCCAACTTAACGCTCTCGCCATTGGAACTTGAAAGCTCAACTGCCAAGTTTGATTTGAACCTCACCTTAAAGAACACTGCCCAAGGATTCAGTGAAAATACAGATGTTGGATTGAGCGGCTTTCTTGATTACAACACTGACTTGTTTGATGCTACTACCATTGCGCGGATGGCAGAGCACTATCTAACTCTACTCGAGGCGGTGGTTGCTAATCCCCATCAGAAGATATCAGAACTCCCACTGCTAAGCGATCGCGAACAACGCCAGATACTAGTGGAGTGGAACGATACTCAAGCAAACTACCCCAAACAATTGTGTTTGCATCAGTTGTTTGAACAACAAGTTGAAAAAACACCAGACGCTGTGGCAGTGGTGTTTGAAAATGAACAACTCACCTACACTCAGTTAAACGCCAAAGCCAATCAACTCGCACATCACCTACTCCAGTTGGGTGTCGGACCGGAAGTGTTGGTCGCCATTTGTGTCGAACGCTCAATCGAGATGTTAGTGGGACTGTTGGCAATTCTCAAAGCCGGTGGGGCCTATGTCCCCCTCGACCCCATTTACCCACCAGAGCGATTGGCCTATATTTTGGAAAACTCAGGTGCCAAAGTACTGCTGAGTCAGCAGACGGTAGCAAATCTTCTGCCTGAGATACACGGCCATATTGTCTACTTAGACAAAGATTTGCCGATTCACCAAAGTTCATCCAACCCCAACACTCATGTTTGCGCCGATAATTTAGCGTATGCCATTTACACCAGTGGCTCCACCGGACGACCCAAAGGAGTGCAAATTCCTCACCGGGCGGTGGTGAATTTCTTAAACTCAATGTCGGCTCAACCGGGGATAGTATCAGAAGATGTACTGGTAGCAGTGACGACCATTACCTTTGATATTGCGGCGTTGGAGTTGTTCTTACCATTGAGCAGGGGCGCACGCCTCGTTCTCACCCGCGATTTGATTGCTGATGGCGGTCAAAGCACTGCTGCCTTGGGAACATCCAGCGCTACAGTTATGCAAGGCACTCCAGCCACTTGGCGAGCCCTCATGCAAGCAGGTTTTGTGGGCAATCCCCAATTGAAAATCCTTTGTGGCGGTGAAGCTCTCGATCGCGAACTCGCAGCACAATTGCTCGAGCGTGCAGATAGTTTGTGGAATATGTACGGTCCAACGGAGACCACCATTTGGTCAGCGGTGTCTCAGGTGCAACCTGATTCTGGCGCGGTGTCCATCGGCAGAGCGATCGCCAACACCCAATTCTACATCCTGGATGCCAATTTACAACCAGTGCCAGTGGGTGTGGCTGGGGAATTGCACATTGGTGGTGATGGCTTGGCGCGGGGCTACCTCAGCCGCCCTGAGTTGACAGCCGAAAAGTTCATTCCCAACCCCTTTGGTGATGCGAGTTCTCGCTTGTACAAAACCGGAGATTTAGTCCGCTACAAGAGTAATGGTAACATTGAGTACATCGGACGAATTGACCATCAGGTAAAAGTGCGCGGTTTCCGGATTGAATTAGCCGAAATTGAGGCAATCTTAGGTCAGCACCCAACTGTAGAACAAGCCGTTGTCATAGCTAAAGACATTGCAGGGGACAAGCGCTTAGTTGCTTATCTGCTAGCCCAGAGTGAGGCAACACCAGTTGTGAGTGAGCTGCGCTCCTTCCTCAAACAACAACTGCCCGAGTACATGGTGCCATCTTATTTTGTGGTACTTGATGCCTTTCCGCTCACACCCAATGGCAAAGTTGACCGTAAAGCCCTGCCTACCCCCGACCAAACCCGAATAGAGGCCCAAGCATACGTTGCACCGCGAAACGAAGTGGAACGAATTCTCACTCATGTCTGGCAAGAGGTGCTGAATCTGGAAAAAGTCGGTGTGAACGACAACTTCTTTGAACTCGGCGGTCATTCACTTCTGGTCGTTCAAGTTCATAGCAAACTCAATCAAAAATTACTTGGCAACATTAACAAAGAAATTTCGGTAGTTGACTTATTTAAATATCCAACTATAAGTACTTTGGCGCAATATCTCGGACAGGAGCAGAATGGGGCAACACCTGCAAGACAGAAACTCAACGATCGTGCTAGCAAGCAAATAGAAGCTCTGAAACGACAACCACTGATGAAACAAAGGAAGAAGAACAATGGATAACTGGGAAACACACGAGGGAATGGATGCGATCGCGATCGTTGGCATTGCTGGTCGTTTTCCCGGAGCCAAGAACGTTAATGAGTTTTGGCAGAATCTACGCGACGGTGTTGAGTCCATTTCATTTTTTACTGATGAGGAATTAGAAGCTGCAGGCATAGACCGGGCATTATTAAATCATCAAAACTATGTCAAAGCAAATGGTTTGTTAGAAGACGTAGAGATGTTTGATGCGTCATTCTTCGGGTTTACACCCAGAGAAGCGGAAGTTATGGACCCCCAACACCGCCTGTTTCTAGAGTGTGCTTGGGAGGTTTTGGAAAATGCTGGTTATGACCCTGAAATATATGACGGTCAGATTGGTGTTTATGCGGGTGCTGGTCTAAATAGTTACTTACTCTATAACCTCATCTCAAACCGCGATAAAATCGAATCCGTAGGCACATATCAAGTTTTCATCAGTAATGATAAAGATTTTGTACCTACGCGAGTTTCCTACAAACTCAACCTCACCGGACCCAGCGTTAACGTCAGCACTGCCTGCTCTACTTCATTAGTGGCTGTTCAAATGGGGTGCCAGAGCTTGCTGAATTACCAATGTGATATGGTATTGGCTGGTGGAGTTTCTGTTGGCATAACACAAAAAACAGGTTATCTGTACCAAGAAGGCATGATTCTGTCTCCAGATGGACACTGCCGAGCCTTTGATGCCCGCTCTCAGGGAACTATTGGTGGCAACGGTGTCGGAATTGTGCTTCTCAAGCGCCTATCAGATGCCCTTGCTGATGGAGACAACATCCATGCCGTCATCAGGGGAGCGGCTATCAACAACGACGGTTCGTTAAAAGTTGGTTATACCGCCCCCAGCGTGGAAGGTCAAGCAGCCGTGATATCGGAAGCTCAGGCTATAGCTGGGATTGAAGCAGAAACAATTACTTACGTAGAAGCCCACGGAACCGGAACAGTTTTGGGAGACCCAATTGAAATCACCGCCCTAACACAAGCTTTTAGTGGCACAACCCAAAAGAAGGGCTTCTGTGCCATCGGTTCGGTGAAAACAAATATTGGACACTTAGATACAGCTGCTGGTGTAGCCGGTCTCATTAAGACAGTCATGGCACTTAAAAACAAAGCAATACCACCAAGCCTGCATTTTGAAAAGCCCAATCCCAAGATTGATTTTGCCAATAGTCCTTTCTTCGTCAATACGACTCTGCGAGAATGGAAAACCAACGGAACTAAGCGTCGGGCTGGGGTCAGTTCTTTTGGTATCGGAGGTACTAATGCCCATGTCATCCTAGAAGAAGCCCCTACTCTTAAGTCTTCTGGAGAATCCAGACCTTGGCAGCTGTTGGTTCTCTCCGCCAAAACTGATTCTGCACTCGCTCGCGCAACTGTCAATCTAGCCGAACACCTAAAAGAGCATCCCGAAGTTAACCTTGCTGATGTTGCCTACACCCAAAGCATCGGTCGCCGTGCTTTCGAGCATCGACGGATGCTGGTGTGTCAAGATATTAACGAAGCAGCGAGCGCACTGAATCCCATAGATCCAAAACAAGTTCTGACGAGCTTTATAGAACCCAAAGCCCGACCCGTGGTATTTATGTTTTCGGGGCAGGGAGCGCAGTATGTTAATATGGGTCGAGAACTTTACCAGACCGAACCGACATTTCGCGATCGGGTAGATACTTGCGCGGAACTCCTCAAGCCTCACCTGGGATTAGACCTGCGCGATGTGCTGTTCCCAAGGGAAGAACTCACCGCAGTTGCTACAGAGCAAATCAGACGGACAGCGATCGCACAACCAGCGCTCTTTGTCATTGAGTACGCCCTAGCACAATTGTGGATGGAATGGGGAGTGCGCCCTCAGGCAGCGATCGGTCATAGCATCGGTGAATACGTTGCTGCATGTTTGGCGGGTGTTTTCTCCTTGGAAGATGCCCTAGCGTTAGTTGCTGCACGGGGACATTTGATGCAACAACTGCCCGCAGGGGCAATGCTTTCGGTTCCCCTGCCAGAAAAGAAGGTGCAAACTCTCTTGGGCAAGGAACTTTCCTTAGCTGCAGTCAACGGACCCAGCTTTTGCGTGGTTGCAGGTACCTTCGAGGCTGTAGAGGCATTAGAGAAGCAGTTAGCAGAACAAGGAGTAGAGTGCCGTCGCCTGCATACCTCCCATGCCTTCCATTCAAAAATGATGGATCCCATACTTGAGTCCTTCACTGAACGGGTCAAAAAAGTCAGCTTAACACCCCCACAAATTCCATATATATCCAACGTCACGGGGACTTGGATTACTGCCGCAGAAGCAACAAATCCAGAGTATTGGGCAAAGCATTTACGCTCTACAGTACGCTTTGCCGAAGGTGTCCAACAGTTATTACATGAATCAGAGCAGATTCTGCTGGAGGTCGGTCCCGGACGCACATTAAGTACCTTAGTCAGACAGCATCCAAATAAGGCAGTTCAGCAAGTCGTGTTGACTTCCTTACGCCATCCCCAAGATCGCCAATCGGATGTTGCTTTCGTGCTGAGTACATTAGGAAAGCTTTGGCTTGCAGGCGTACAGGTGGATTGGTCGGGATTTTATGCCAGCGAGCAGCGTCATCGCCTCCCCTTGCCAACGTATCCTTTTGAGCGTCAGCGTTACTGGATTGAACCCCGAAAACAAGCAGATGTTGTCAAGACCGATGTCGAAATGTTGTCTTCAACATCCATACCAGATAAAAAGCCAATTGCTGATTGGTTTTACATTCCTTCCTGGAAACGCTCTCCGCTTAGCACCCGTAAACTAGATGAGAGACCAGTTCAGTCCAATACACTCGTGTTTATTGATGAGTGTGGCTTGGGTTCTCAACTTGTGAAAAAACTCGAACTTGAGGGACAAAATGTCATTACGGTAAAGGTAGGGTCGGAATTTATCAAGCTGAGGGACGATGTATATACCTTAAACCCCAGAGAAGAAAATAACTACAATGCCCTGCTTAATGAACTACGCACCCAAGGAAAAACGCCACAAACAATTGTTCATTTATGGAATGTCACGTCGGAGGGTGAAGCAGAATCAGGGCCCGAATCGATTGACAAATCTCAAGATTTAGGATTTTACAGTCTGCTGTTTCTAGCACAAGCTCTCGGGCAACAGACTGTCAGTGAGAAGCTACGAATTGCTGTTGTTTCCAACAATATGCAGGAAGTTACGGGCGTTGAGGCGCTGTGTCCGGAGAAAGCAACTCTACTTGGACCGGTTAAGGTGATAGCGCAAGAATACCCAAATATAAGCTGTTGCAGTATTGATATTGCGAGCGCTCCACAAAGAAGTTGGCAAGAGGAAAAACTGATAGACCAGTTGCTGCACGAGCTACAAACTCAATTCAGTGACCGGGTTATTGCTTATCGCGGTTCTCACCGTTGGGTACAAACCTTTGAGCCAGTTCAGTTAGATAAGCCTAACGAAGCGACACCAGGGTTCAGGAAAGGAGGAGTCTATCTGATTACGGGTGGACTTGGGGGCATTGGACTTGTGCTGGCGGAATATTTGGCGACAACCGCACAGGCCAAACTCATCCTTATCGGGCGATCGGCTTTACCCCCCACAGAGGAGTGGGAACAATGGCTTGATAGTCATGAGGCTGAGGATAGCGTGAGTTTAAAGATTCGGAAAGTTCGGAAACTGGAAGAACTGGGTGCTGAAGTTTTGGCGATCGCCGCAGATGTCAGTAATCTTCAACAAATGCAAGAAGCTATTGCAAAGGCAAAGGCGCGATTTGGTCAGATTCATGGAGTGCTCCATGCCGCAGGAGTTCCAGGCGGTGGCGCAATTATAGGCAAAACTCGAGATAGTGTAGAGAAAATCCTAGCACCCAAAGTGAAAGGCACTTTAGTTCTCGATTCAATCTTTAAAGATACTCCTTTAGATTTTTTTGTTCTCACATCATCAATTACTTCAATCATCGGAGGATTTGGTCAGGTAGACTATACTAGTGCAAATGCCTTTCTTGACGCCTTTACTCACTACAAGAATTCCCAAGGTGACAATTTTACCGTATGTACTAATTGGGATACATGGCAAGAAGTAGGTATGGCAGTCAACGTCTCGCTACCCGACGTACTCCAGAAATTGCGTAATGAAATGCTGAAGCTAGCGATATTGCCCGCTGAAGGTGTAGATGCCTTTAGCCGCATTTTAGGAACTCAATTGTCCCAAGTTGTGATATGTCCCCGAGATTTGCACCTTCGGGAAGCCTGGGAAAACACTCCAAAAGATTTCTTGGAACCTTCAGAGAATACAATCTCATCAAGACCATCACATCCAAGACCCGAACTCAGTAATGCTTACGTTGCTCCTCGCAATGAACTCGAGCAAACCATTGCCAACATCTGGCAACAATTACTTGGAATTGAGCAAGTAGGCGTTTACGATAACTTCTTTGAATTAGGGGGGCATTCCTTGCTAGCGACTCAACTCATTTCTAGGATGCGTGAAACTTTCCAAGTTGAGTTACCCTTAAACAGCTTGTTTGAGGAGTCTAGTGTAGCAGGACTGGCAGAGCGCATTGATAAGATTCGTTCGATAGTACAACAAATACATGCTCTTCCCAACGATACAGCAGACAACAGAGAGGAGATAGAGTTATGAAAACTATCGAGGAATTTTTGTCTTACTTATGCAGTTTGGATATAAAACTGTGGGTTGATGGCGAACGCTTGCGGTGTAGCGCCCCCGAAGGAACATTGTCCCCATCCCTGCGCCTTCAGTTACAAGAGCGCAAAGCAGAAATCCTCGCGTTTCTGCAAAAGGCGAACCAGACCTCAAGTGCCCCTCTCCCTCCGATTTCCTCCGTTTCACGAGCAGGAAAGCTGCCTCTGTCCTTTGCCCAACAACGTTTGTGGTTCTTACAGCAGTTAGAAGTTAATAGTGGCTTTTACAACATTGCGGCGGCTGTGCGTTTTGAAGGTCGTCTCCACAACATCGCTGCCCTTGAAAGCAGTCTCAATTACATCATCAACCGCCATGAAGTTCTACGTACCAACTTTATAGGAGTAGATGGGCAACCGATACAGGCGATCGCCAACAGCAAGACTGTAGAATTAGCAGTCATAGACTTACAACAGCTACATCCCACTGAGCGAGAAAGCACTTGCCAACAGTTGAGAATCGAAGAAGTCGCGCAACCGTTTGACCTTGTAAATAACACGTTGTTGCGGGCGAGTTTGTTCAAGCTGACAGAGACAGAACATATCTTGCTACTGGTGATGCACCATATCGTATCAGATTGGTGGTCAATGAGCGTACTGGTACGCGAGCTAGCAGCAGTTTACCACGCTAAGTGCAACGATCTACCACTCGCGCTGCCAGAATTGCCGATTCAGTATGCCGATTTTGCTCATTGGCAGCAGCAATGGTTGCAGGAGGAGGTACTAACAAAGCAGCTAGTATACTGGAAAGAACAACTGGCAGGTGTTCCCGCTTTGTTGGAACTGCCTACAGACCGACCGCGACCTGCCATTCAAACTTACAGAGGGGCAATTGAAAAATTCTCACTCTCAAAAGAACTGAGCGAGACGCTGGCTGCTTTGAGTCAGAAACAAGGAGCGACGCTGTTCATGACGCTCTTGGCGGCGTTTCAATCATTGCTGTATCGCTATAGTGGGCAGACCGACATTTGTGTAGGTACGCCGATTGCCAACCGCAATCGTAACGAAATCGAGGGGTTAATTGGGTTATTTGCCAACACTTTAGTGCTGCGGAGTAATTTATCTGGTAACCCCAGTTTTAGCGATTTACTGTCGCAAGTACGAGAAGTTGCCCTTGGTGCTTATGCCCATCAGGACTTGCCCTTTGAGCAGTTGGTCGAGCAATTGCAGCCAGAGCGTTCTTTAAGCCACACGCCACTGTTCCAAGTGATGTTTACTCTGCAAGCGGCGCTATCAGAGTTGCAATTTCCTGGCTTAAAAGGAAGCCTATTACCAGCTGAAAGCTCCACAGCCAAGTTTGATTTGACTCTAGTTCTGGAGAACACAAGCGCTGGATTGATGGGGGTTGTTGAATACAACACCGACTTGTTTGATGCCACTACCATTGCGCGGATGGTAGAGCACTATCAAACTCTACTCGAGGCAGTAGTTGCTAATCCCCATCAGAAACTATCGGAACTCCCACTGCTTGGCGATCGCGAACAACACCAGATGCTAGTGGAGTGGAACGATACTCAAGCAAACTACCCCAAACAATTGTGTTTGCACTCTTTGTTTGAGCAACAAGTTCAGAAAACACCCGATGCTGTGGCAGTGGTGTTTGAAGATAAACAACTCACCTACACTCAGTTAAACGCCAAAGCCAATCAACTCGCACATCACCTACTCCAGTTGGGTGTCGGACCGGAAGTGCTGGTTGCCATTTGTGTCGAACGCTCAATCGAGATGTTAGTGGGACTGGTGGCAATTCTCAAAGCCGGTGGGGCCTATGTCCCCCTCGACCCCATTTACCCACCAGAGCGATTGGCGTACATCCTGGAAGACTCTCGTGCTTCAATCGTACTGACTCAACAGGCGGTAGCAGAGCTTCTGCCAGAGATGCACGGGAGCGTTGTTTACTTAGACACATTTTGGCCGAACTCTCAAAGTTCATCCAACCCCAACACTCATGTTTGCGCCGATAATTTAGCGTATGCCATTTACACGAGTGGTTCTACCGGACGACCTAAAGGAGTGCAAATTCCCCACAGGGCGGTAGTGAACTTTTTAAACTCAATGTCGGCTCAACCGGGGATAGTATCAGAAGATGTACTGGTAGCAGTGACAACCATTACCTTTGATATTGCGGCGTTGGAGTTGTTCTTACCATTAAGCAAAGGCGCACGGGTTGTGCTTACCTGCGATTTGATTGCCGATGGCGGTCGCAGCACTGCGGCTCTGGGAACATCCAGCGCTACAATTATGCAAGGCACTCCAGCCACTTGGCGAGCCCTCATGCAAGCAGGCTTCCTTGGCAATCCCCAATTGAAAATCCTTTGTGGTGGTGAAGCTCTCGATCGCGAACTCGCAGCACAATTGCTTGAGCGTGCCGATAGCTTGTGGAATATGTACGGTCCAACGGAGACCACCATTTGGTCAGCCGTTTCTCAGGTGCAGCCCGATTTTGGCGCGGTGTCCATCGGCAGAGCGATCGCCAACACCCAATTCTACATCCTGGATGCCAATTTACAACCAGTCCCGGTGGGTGTGGCTGGGGAATTGCACATTGGTGGTGATGGCTTGGCGCGGGGCTATCTCAGCCGCCCTGAGTTGACAGCTGAAAAGTTCATTCCCAACCCCTTTAGCAACCAGCCCGGTGAAAGGCTCTACAAAACTGGGGACTTAGTTCGCTACAAAAGCAATGGTACCATTGAATACATCGGACGCATTGACCATCAGGTGAAAGTGCGCGGTTTCCGCATTGAATTGGGTGAAATTGAAGCACTTCTAAGCCAGTACCCAACTGTACAACAAGCTGTTGTCATTGCCAAAGAGATTGGGGGCGACAAGCGCTTGGTTGGCTACCTAGTACCCCAGACTCAGACAACACCAGTCGTGAGTGAGTTGCGCTCCTTCCTCAAACAGCAACTACCCGAGTACATGGTGCCGTCTTATTTTGTGGTGCTCGATGCCTTTCCACTCACACCCAATGGCAAAGTTGACCGTAAAGCACTACCAGACCCCTCTGGACAATCTCAAGTATCGCAGGACTTCGTTGCTCCCAGAACACCCATTGAAGAAATGCTAGCCAGCATTTGGGCTTCCCTGCTGCAACTCGATCGCGTGGGTATTCATGACAACTTTTTTACCTTGGGAGGACATTCCTTACTGGCAACGCAACTGATGTCACGGGTGCAAAGTACTTTTGCAGTGGAGTTACCATTGCGTAGCTTGTTTGAGTTACCGACTGTCGCTACCCTAGCTGAGTCCATTGCCACTGCCCAGCAAAGCGAACCATCTCAACAAACTCTCCCTATCGTGAGAGTGCCACGGCAGATGGAAATGCCAGTGTCATTCGCCCAACAGCGCTTGTGGTTTCTACAGCAGTTTGAACCAGAAAGCGGCTTTTATAATATTCCAGTAGCTGTACGTTTTCAAGGTCAACTCAATATAATAGCACTGGAGCAGAGCCTCAATTACATCATCAGCCGCCACGAAGCCTTGCGAACCAACTTTGTTCGGGTAGATGGGCAACCCATGCAGGTTATTGCTAGCAGTATGCCGCTCTCACTGAGAGTAGTAGACTTGCAGCAGATGGATGCCACCGATGGCGAAATCACTTGTCAGCAATTGATAGCAGTAGACGCAGTGCGTCCGTTTGACTTAGCAACCGATTTGTTAGTGCGGGCTAGTTTGTTCCAGTTTCAACCCACAGAACACGTCCTGCTACTGGTGATGCACCACATAGTTTCGGATGCGTGGTCAATGGGCGTGCTGGTGCGTGAGTTAGCAACAGTCTACCAAGCTATTTGCAACGAGCTACCTATTGCATTGCCCGAGCTACCGATTCAGTATGCCGACTTTACCCTGTGGCAGCAGCAGTGGTTGCAGGGAGAGGTACTGGCAAAGCAGTTAGAATACTGGCAGCAACAACTTGCGGGTGCTCCATCGCTGTTGGAATTACCAACCGACCGATCGCGACCTGCAATTCAAACTTACACTGGAGCAACTGAAAGATTCTTACTCTCTCAACAACTGAGTGAGAAGCTAGTTGTCTTGAGCCAGAAGCAAGAGGTGACGCTGTTTATGACCCTCTTAGCAGCGTTTCAAACATTGCTTTACCGCTACAGCGGACAGACTGACATCTGCGTGGGTACGCCGATTGCCAACCGCAATCGCAAAGAAACCGAGGAGTTAATCGGTTTATTTGTCAACACCCTAGTGCTGCGTAGCAATTTATCTGGTAACCCCAGTTTTAGCGATTTACTATCACGAGTGCGGGAAGTTGCCCTTGGTGCTTACGCCCATCAAGACTTACCCTTTGAACAGTTAGTCGAGCAATTGCAGCCAGAGCGTTCTTTAAGCTATACACCACTATTTCAAGTGATGTTTGTGCTGCAAAATGCGCCGATGCCTGAGTTGGAACTGGCTGATTTAACCTTGGCGAGCTTGGCAATTGAAAGCTCCACAGCTAAGTTTGATTTAACTCTGTTTCTGGAGAATACAAATGCCGGATTGATGGGGGCGATCGAATACAACACTGATTTGTTTGATGCTAGTACCATTGCGCGGATGGTAGAGCACTATCAGACTTTACTAGAAGCAGTCGTTGCCAATGCGGACCAAAAGCTATCAGAACTACCACTGCTAGGAGCGAGGCAACTGCACCAGTATTTGGTGGAATGGAACAAAACCGAAGCGGTTTACCCCCAAAATGTGTGTCTGCACGCTTTGTTTGAGCAGCAAGTTGAGAGAACACCGAATGCGGAGGCACTGGTATATGAAGAGCAACGGCTCACCTACAGCGAACTGAACGCAAAAGCCAATCAATTGGCACACTATTTACTCTCATTGGGCGTGGGACCGGAAGTGTTTGTGGGGGTGTGTGTCGAGCGCTCAGTAGACATGGTGGTAGGATTGCTGGGCATACTCAAGGCAGGTGGGGCTTACGTGCCTCTAGACCCAGCATACCCGAGTGGACGCTTGAGTTACATGCTGTCGGATTCGCAGGTGTCGGTGCTACTGACACAAGCGCAATTGCTCGCGAAGTTACCCGCACACCAAGCCCGTGTGGTAGCTTTGGATACCGACTGGTCGGAGATTGCCCAATACAGCCCGGACAATTGTGCCACCTCAGTCACACCAGACAACTTAGCATACGTCATCTACACTTCTGGCTCTACAGGTAACCCCAAGGGAGTGGCCATCTGCCACCACAGCCCGGTCACCTTGGTACAATGGGCGCAAGAAGTGTTTACGCCACAGCAGTGTGCGGGGGTTCTGGCTTCTACCTCAATTTGCTTTGACCTTTCGGTGTTCGAGTTGTTTGTGCCCCTGAGTTGCGGTGGCAAGATTGTGTTAGCCCAAAATGCTTTGCATCTACCCAATTTAGCTGCATCTGATGAGGTGACCTTAATCAACACCGTACCGAGTGCGATCGCCGAACTACAGAGAATGAACGGCATACCAGCCACTGTACAAACGGTGAACTTGGCGGGTGAGGCGCTGCAAAATCAACTCGTGCAGAAGATTTACGAGCAGCAAACCATCCAACAGGTATTCAATCTCTACGGACCATCGGAAGACACCACTTACTCGACATTTGCCTTGGTAGAAAAAGGCGCAACTGGGACACCCAGCATTGGCAGAGCGATCGCCAACACGCAAGTGTATATACTTGATGCCCAGATGCAACCAGTACCAATCGGTGTGGCGGGAGAGTTGTACATTGCGGGTGAAGGTTTAGCACGGGGCTACCTCAACCGTCCGGAATTGACGGCAGAAAAATTTGTTCCCAACCCCTTTGCTGCGGATAAATCGAGTCAACGGCTTTACAGAACGGGAGATTTAGTTCGCTACCGAGCCGATGGCAACATCGAATACATCGGGCGCATCGACCATCAGGTGAAAGTGCGCGGCTTCCGCATCGAGTTGGGAGAAATTGAGGCGGTACTGAGCCAACATCCAAACGTGCGACAAGTTGTGGTCATCGCCACACAAGAGATGGTAGGGGCGACGCGGTTGGTGGCATACTTGGTGGCAAATCAGCAACCCGCACCCACAATCAGCGAGTTGCGAGCGTTCCTCAAACAAAAGTTGCCAGAATACATGGTACCAAGTGCGTTTGTAGTACTTGATGCCCTACCACTTACACCCAATGGTAAATTAGACCGCAAAGCACTACCCAAACCATCTTGGCAACCCGAACTCTCGAACCGCTTTGTTGCGCCGAGAACACCAATCGAAGAAACACTGGCAAACATTTGGGCAACGGTGTTGGGTCTTGAGTCAGTGGGAATCCATGACAACTTCTTTGAACTCGGTGGTGATTCGATTCTCAGTCTGCAAATCATTGCCAAAGCCAGTAGTGCAGGGGTGCAACTGAGTGCCAAGCAGATGTTTGAGTATCAAACGATTGCTGAGTTGGCAGCAGTCGCCGACACAACTGAGGCAATTACGGCACAACAAGGTGTGGTGAGCGGCACATTGCCACTGACACCGATTCAGCAGTGGTTCTTCCTTGAGAATTTTGCCGTATCGGCATACTGGAACCAAGCAGTACTGCTAGAAATGCCACAGGGTATACAGCCACATCTTTTAGAGCAAGTGGTGCGGGAGTTGTTAGTGCATCATGATGCCTTGCGCTTGCGTTTTGAGAAAACCGATTCTGGTTGGCAACAAATCAATGCAGGAGTTGAGGCTGCTGTACCGTTTACAGTTGTGGATTTATCTGCACTTTCACAAGCGCAACAACAAGCAGCGATTGAAGCAAAAGCCGCCGAACTCCAAGGGAGTTTAAATTTAGCAAGCGGACCACTGCTGCAAGTGGCGTGGTTCAATCTCGGCGAGGAGTTAAACTCAAGAGTGTTGGTGGTCGTTCACCACTTGGCAGTGGATGGGGTGTCATGGCGGATTTTATTAGAAGATTTGCAACTCGCCTACAGGCAACTAAGTGCGGGTAGGGCGATACAACTGCCTGCCAAAACCACATCCTTCAAAGATTGGGCGCAATTGCAGTGGGAGTACGTGCGATCGCAAAACCTGCAACGCCAGTGCGATTTTTGGCTGGTGCAATCACACCAACCAGTGGCAAACATGCCAGTTGACTCTCCAGGCGGTGCAAACACCGAAGCATCCGCACGTACAGTGTCGATGTCGCTGTCAGTTGAAGAAACCCGTGCATTACTCCAAGAAGTGCCACAAGCTTACAACACCCAAATCAACGATGTGTTGCTTGCTGCCTTGGTGCAGGTGTTAGCTCATTGGATGCAATCCACCCACGTGCTGTTCGACCTCGAAGGACACGGACGCGAAGAGATTTTGGAAAATATTAATATCTCGCGCACGGTGGGATGGTTTACCACCATCTTTCCAGTGGTATTGCATCACACCTGTGACCATCCAGGGGAGACTTTAAAGTCAATCAAAGAACAACTTCGTCGCATCCCGAATCAAGGGATAAGCTATGGCTGGTTGCGCTATCTCCTTGATGACCAAGAAACTATCGCCCAACTCTCTGCCCAAAGACCAGCCGAAATCGTCTTCAACCATTTGGGTCAATTTGACTCGGTGCTACAGACAAGTGAGATTTTCCAACTTGCCAACGAATCAACTGGTCCGAGCCGCAGTCCCCTGAATCACCGCACTCATCTGCTTGAGGTCAATAGCATTATCTTTGACTCTCAGTTGCGCGTGGATTGGACCTACAGTCAGAACTTACACCACTCCAGCACCATCGAGCGGATCGCACACGAGTTTTTGCAAGCCTTGCGCGGGCTGATAAATCATTGCTTGGCTCCTGAGGCTGGCGGTTATACTCCTACTGATTTTCCACTCGTACAACTAAATAACATTGAACTTGACAAATTGTTGAGCAATGTTTTGTATACACAAGGGATAACCAAAAATAAGAAACCGATTGCCGATCTCTATCCATTATCCTCAGTGCAGCAGGGGATGCTGTTCCATACCCTTTATACACCTTCTTCAGGGGTGTATTGCCAGCAATTTAGCTGTACTTTTATAGGAGGTCTGGATGTAGGGGCATTCATTGCCGCATGGCAGCAAGTCGTAGAACGACACGTAGTTTTGCGAACTGCTTTCACATGGGAGCACTCCGAGCAGCCGCTACAGGTGGTATTCCGGCAAGTGAAACTACCACTAGAGATTTATTCTTGGACTGGGCTAACGAGCGAACAACAGCAGCAACAATTGGTGAGTTTCATAGAACAAGATCGAAAACTTGGTTTTCAACTGTCTAAAGCACCACTGATGCGTCTGACCCTGATTCAAATGTCTGATGATGTCTACCAGTTTATCTGGAGTTATCATCACATCTTGCTAGATGGGTGGTCGCTGCCGTTGGTATTTAAGGAAGTGCTGGGCTATTATCAAGCATTGTCGGTGGGGCAAGAGTTACAACTGCCATCAAGTCGTTCTTACCGCAAGTACATTGCCTGGTTACAAAAGCAAAACTTGGAAGTTGCCGAACAATTTTGGCGGCAAACACTTCACGGCATAACAGCACCAACGCCACTCGTCGTCGATACACACTACGTATCCGAGCCACAAAGCTACAGCGAGGAAATTCTGACACTATCAAGTGAAACAACTTCCGCGCTGGTGTCGTTCGCACGACAGCATCAACTGACGTTGAACACCTTAGTACAAGCAGCTTGGGCTTTACTGCTCTCACGATACAGTGGAGAAACTGATGTGGTGTTCGGCGTAATTGTCTCGGGTCGTTCCCCAGCTATCAAAGGTGTGGAGTCGATAGTTGGACTATTTATCAATACCCTACCAATGCGGGTGGAAGTCTCTCATGAGGACACAATTCTACCAAAGCTCAAGCAGATACAAAAGCTACAGGTGGAAATGAGTGCTTACGAGTACACCCCACTGCTACAGATTCAGGGCTGGAGTGATGTGCCGAAAGGGCTGCCGTTGTTTGAAAGCATTGTGGTATTTGAGAATTATCCGGTAGATGCGGCTTTAGAGGAGCACTCACAAAACTTACAGATCGGTGATGTTCGTACCTTTGAAAGGACTAACTATCCACTCACTCTTATCGCTCAGCCCGGAGTGGAATTGTCGTTGCGCTTCATCTACGATTCTCAGCGCTTTGAGAGTGAGAGTGTCACAAGAATGATGGGGCATTTCCAAACTCTGCTACAGGGTCTAGTCGCCAATCCCAACCAAAAGCTATCAGAACTACCACTGTTAGGAGCGAGGGAACTGCACCAGTATTTGGTGGAATGGAACAAAACCGAAGCGGTTTACCCCCAAAATGTGTGTCTGCACGCTTTGTTTGAGCAGCAAGTTGAGAGAACACCGAATGCGGAGGCACTGGTATATGAAGAGCAACGGCTCACCTACAGCGAACTGAACGCAAAAGCCAATCAATTGGCACACTATTTACTCTCATTGGGCGTGGGACCGGAAGTGTTTGTGGGGGTGTGTGTCGAGCGCTCAGTAGACATGGTGGTAGGATTGCTGGGCATACTCAAGGCAGGTGGGGCTTACGTGCCTCTAGACCCAGCATACCCGAGTGGACGCTTGAGTTACATGCTGTCGGATTCGCAGGTGTCGGTGCTACTGACACAAGCGCAATTGCTCGCGAAGTTACCCGCACACCAAGCCCGTGTGGTAGCTTTGGATACCGACTGGTCGGAGATTGCCCAATACAGCCCGGACAATTGTGCCACCTCAGTCACACCAGACAACTTAGCATACGTCATCTACACTTCTGGCTCTACAGGTAACCCCAAGGGAGTGGCCATCTGCCACCACAGCCCGGTCACCTTGGTACAATGGGCGCAAGAAGTGTTTACGCCACAGCAGTGTGCGGGGGTTCTGGCTTCTACCTCAATTTGCTTTGACCTTTCGGTGTTCGAGTTGTTTGTGCCCCTGAGTTGCGGTGGCAAGATTGTGTTAGCCCAAAATGCTTTGCATCTACCCAATTTAGCTGCATCTGATGAGGTGACCTTAATCAACACCGTACCGAGTGCGATCGCGGAATTACATCGCATCAATGGCATACCAGCCACTGTGCAAACGGTGAACTTGGCGGGTGAGGCGCTGCAAAATCAACTCGTGCAGAAGATTTATCAGCTTGATAACATCCAACAGGTATTCAATCTCTACGGGCCCTCGGAAGACACCACTTACTCGACATTTGCCTTGGTGGAAAAAGGCGCAACTGAGGAACCCTCAATTGGGCGACCAATTGCCAATACACAAGTGTATATACTGGATGCTCAGATGCAACCAGTACCAATCGGTGTGGCGGGCGAGTTGTATCTCTCTGGAGAGGGTTTAGCAAGAGGCTACCTCAACCGTCCGGAGTTGACAGCAGAAAAATTTGTGTCCAATCCATTTGCCACGGACAAATCGAATCAACGCCTTTACAAAACTGGAGACCTCGCTCGATATTTACCAGATGGTAACATTGGGTACATTGGTAGGATAGACCATCAGGTGAAAGTGCGCGGCTTCCGCATCGAGTTGGGAGAAATTGAGGCGGTACTGAGCCAACACCCAAATGTGCGACAAGTTGTGGTCATCGCCACACAAGAGATGGTAGGGGCGACGCGGTTGGTGGCATACCTGGTGGCAAATCAGCAACCCGCACCCACAATCAGCGAGTTGCGAGCGTTCCTCAAACAAAAGTTGCCAGAATACATGGTACCAAGTGCTTTCATGGTGCTCGATGCCCTACCACTCACGCCCAATGGCAAATTAGACCGCAAAGCACTACCCAAACCATCTTGGCAAGCGGAACTCTCGCACCGCTTTGTTGCGCCGAGAACACCAATCGAAGAAACACTGGCAAACATTTGGGCATCGGTGTTGGCTGTGGAGTCGGTGGGAATCCATGACAACTTCTTTGAACTCGGTGGCGATTCGATTCTCAGTCTGCAAATCATTGCCAAAGCCAGTAATGCTGGGGTGCAACTGAGTGCCAAGCAGATGTTTGAGTATCAAACAATTGCTGAGTTGGCAGCAGTCGCCGACACAACAGGGGCAATTACGGCACAACAAGGTGTGGTGAGCGGGGTACTACCACTGACACCGATTCAGCAGTGGTTCTTCGAGAAGAATTTTGCCGTATCGGCACACTGGAACCAAGCAGTACTGCTGGAAATGCCACAGGGGATACAGCCACACCTTTTAGAGCCAGTGGTGCGGGAGTTGTTAGTGCATCATGATGCCTTGCGCTTGCGTTTTGAGAAAACCGATTCTGGTTGGCAACAAATCAATGCCCTTGTGGATGAGACGGTGCCATTTACGATGGTAGATTTATCCGCACTCCCACAAGCTCAACAAGTCGCTGCAATCGAAGCAAAAGCCGCCGAACTCCAAGCGAGTTTAGATTTAGCAAGCGGACCACTCGTGCAAGTGGCATGGTTCAATCTCGGCGAGGAGTTAAACTCAAGAGTGTTGGTGGTCGTTCACCACTTGGCAGTGGATGGGGTGTCGTGGCGGATTTTGTTGGAAGATTTGCAAGTTGCCTACGGGCAACTGAGTACTGGTAGGGCGATACAACTGCCTGCCAAAACCACATCGTTTAAAGATTGGGCACAATTGCAGTGGGAGTACGTACAATCGCAAAACCTGCAACGCCAGTACGATTTTTGGCTGGTGCAATCGCACCAGCCAGTAGCAAACATCCCAGTTGACTATCTAGGCGGTGCAAACACCGAAGCATCCGCACGTACAGTGTCGATGTCGCTGTCAGTTGAAGAAACCCGTGCATTACTCCAAGAAGTGCCACAAGCTTACAACACCCAAATCAACGACGTGTTACTCACAGCCTTGGTGCAGGTGTTAGCTCATTGGACGCAATCCACCCACGTGCTGTTCAACTTGGAAGGACACGGACGCGAAGAGATTTTGGAAAATATTAATATCTCGCGCACGGTGGGATGGTTTACTACTATCTTTCCGGTAGTATTACATCATACTACAGACGTTTCTGGAGAGGCGTTAAAGTCTGTTAAAGAGCAACTGCGTCGCATTCCGCAACAAGGGATAAGCTATGGCTGGTTGCGCTATCTCCTTGATGACAAAGAAACTATCGCCCAACTCTCTGCCCAAAGACCAGCCGAAATCGTCTTCAACCATTTGGGTCAATTTGACTCGGTGCTACAGACAAGTGAGATTTTCCAACTTGCCAACGAATCAACTGGTCCGAGCCGCAGTCCCCTGAATCACCGCACTCATCTGCTTGAGGTCAATAGCATTATCTTTGACTCTCAGTTGCGCGTGGATTGGACCTACAGTCAGAACTTACACCACTCCAGCACCATCGAGCGGATCGCACACGAGTTTTTGCAAGCCTTGCGCGGGTTGATAAATCATTGCTTGGCTCCTGAGGCTGGCGGTTATACTCCTACTGATTTTCCCGCAGCAGGCTTAAGCCAAACAGACCTTGACGACTTATTTGCACAACTGGAGGAGATAGAAAGCTAAAAAAATAACTAGGCACACCAAACGACCAAGTTCTGGCAGAACATATGAAACGCTGCATTACGCAGGCACGGGCAGATAATTAAGTAACCAAAAAATGCAGACCTTTATCATCCTTTGGTTTGGACAACTGGTATCCCTCCTTGGCTCTGGCTTAACTGGCTTTGCCTTAAGTTTATGGGTCTACAAAAATACCAACTCAGTTACTCAGTTTGCGCTGATTTCTGTGCTAACTATGCTACCAAACATCATCATCTCCCCGCTTGCGGGTGCGCTTGGCGATCGGTGGAACAGGCGCTGGCTAATGATTTTAGGCAATTGCGGAGCTGGGTTGAGCATCCTTTCGATGACACTGCTACTTTTCATTGGACATCTTGAACTTTGGCATATCTACGTCGCTACAACTGCTAGTTCCGCTTTCAACGCCTTGCAGTGGCCTGCTTATGATGCGACGATCGCACAGATTGTACCACCGCAGCATTTAGTTCGTGCCAATGGAATGTTCCAACTAGGGTTAGCTATTGCACAGCTAATTTCGCCAGTGCTAGGAGGCTTTCTGCTAGTAACCATTCAGATTCAAGGTGTCCTCATACTTGACGGAATTAGCTTTGTTTTCTGCCTTGTGATGCTCTTGCTCGTTCGGTTACCCAAACCTGGAACTACAACAAAAGCCGAAGTGTCGAAAAACTTTGTGTGGAAAGATAGCTTGGTAGGGTGGAATTATATCACAACTCGCCCTGGGTTGTTTTGGTTATTAATTCTTAACTGTATCTACCATTTTGTTGAGGGAATTGCTGTTGTGCTATCGACACCGCTGTTCCTTTCCTTTACCTCGACCACCGTACTTGGCACGATGCTGTCCATCGGTGGCAGCGGCATGATACTTGGCACAGCATTCATCAGCACTTGGGGTGGAGGGAAGCGTCGCATCTATAACGTACTCGGGTTTATGCTATTAGGTGGGTTATGCATGCTGCTAGCTGGGTTACGTCGTGATGTTGTGTTGTGTACTGTTGCCATTTTCGTTCACTTTTTCAGTCTGCCGATCGTTGTCAGTTCCAGGCAAGCCATTTTTCAGAGCAAAATTGCGTCTGATGTGCGGGCAAGAGTCTTTGCTGTCAACCGAATGCTGATTAATTTATCCCTGCTGCTTGCTTACCTAGTTGCTGGACCACTAGCTGACCGTGTGTTTGAGCCACTGCTTACCGTTAATGGACCATTAGCTGGAAGTGTTGGAAAGATAATTGGTGTCGGACCGGGACGTGGCATTGGCTTGCTATTCATCATCATGGGAATGCTCTTGATAGCAGCAATTGTTACTAGCTATCTTTCTCCACGCTTGCGACGGGTAGAATCGGATATCCCAAATGTTATCTCCTACTAAATAACTGCCTGTGCATGCAAGTCAATAGCGTACACAGTGCTGAAACAAGCAAACTAACTGTCAATTTTTTTGGAGTGATTATGAATTGGAATGACCTTGAAGACAAAACTATCTACAAAGTTGTTGTCAATCACGAACAACAGTACTCAATTTGGCCGAGCGAGCGGGAAAATGCTTTGGGTTGGAAAGATGTTGGTAAAAGCGGGACAAAGGCAGAATGCCTAGATTACATCAAGGAAGTATGGACTGATATGAGACCACTTAGCTTGCGTCAGCAAATGGAAAAATTAGCACAATCAAGCTAAGTACTACATTTGATAAATTCGTATCGCAATAAAAACCTGTAGTTGCGCTTTAGCGCTAAAGCGCAACTGCGAACTTGTGCAATTTTGTACTAAATATTAAATTTAACTTAAGATAAACGTTAAATGAAAAAGAATAACGTTAAAGATATTTATCAACTATCCCCAACGCAGCAGGGGATGCTGTTCCACACCCTTTACGCTCCTTCTTCTGGGGTGTATTGTCAGCAATTCAGTTGTACTTTTACAGGCTCTCTAGATGTGGAGGCTTTTAACGCAGCATGGCAGCAAGTCGTAGCACGGCATGTCGTCTTGCGAACTGCTTTCATTTGGGAACGCGAAGATGTGCCGCTACAGGTGGTGTACCGACAGGTGAAACTACCACTAGAGATCCATTCTTGGCTGGCACTATCTCCGGATGAACAGCAACAGCAGCTACAAGACTTTCTAGCGTCGGATTGCCAGCACGGCTTTCAACTGACCAAAGCACCACTGATGCGCCTGAGCCTGATTCAAATGTCAGAGGATGTCTACCACTTTGTATGGAGTTATCACCATATACTTCTAGATGGGTGGTCGCTGCCTTTGGTACTTAAAGAAGTGCTGGGCTATTACCAAGCGTTGTCTTTGGGGCAAGAGTTACAACTGCCACCAAGTCGTTCCTACCGCGAGTACATTGCTTGGTTACAGAAGCAGAAATTGGAAGTTGCCGAACAATTCTGGCGACAAACACTTCACGGGGTGAGTACACCAACACCCCTGGGAGTCGATAAACCTCACCACAGCAAGTCTTTGGAACAAAGCTACAGCGAGCATTGTCTTACGCTATCAACTCCAGCAACTTTTGCTCTAGTGTCGTTTGCACGACAGCATCAACTGACGTTGAACACCTTAGTGCAAGCAGCTTGGGCTTTACTGCTATCACGATACAGTGGCGAAAGCGACGTGGTTTTCGGCGTGACTGTCTCAGGTCGTACAACTGCCATCAAAGGTGTGGAGTCCATAGTTGGGCTATTTATCAATACCCTGCCAATGCGGGTGGGAGTGTCTCCTGAGGACACAGTTCTACCAAAGCTCAAGCAGATACAGAAGCTACAGGTGGAAATGAGTACTTACGAGTACACGCCACTGGTAGAGATTCAACAGATGAGTGATATGCCCAGAGGGCTGCCGTTGTTTGAAAGCATCGTGGTGTTTGAGAATTATCCGGTAGATGCGGCTTTACAAGAGCATTCACAGAATTTGCACGTTAGTGATGTTCGTGCTTTTGAGAGGAACAACTATCCACTCACTCTCATAGCCCAGCCCGGAGTGCAATTGTCGTTGCGGTTCATCTACGATTCTCAGCGTTTTGATAGTGCAACTGTCACACGGATGATGGGGCATTTCCTTTCTCTGCTACAGGGTTTAGTCGCCAATCCCAACCAAAAGCTGTCGTGCATACCACTGTTAAGTGCCGCCGAACAAAATCAAATACTGAGCGAATGGAACAAAACTCAAGCAAATTATCCCCAAGATTTGTGTCTGCATACTTTGTTTGAGCAACAAGTCCAGAAGACACCCAATGCGGTGGCAGTAGTGTTTGAAGACCAACGCCTCACCTACTGTGAGTTGAACACAAGAGCTAATCAATTGGCGCACTACCTAGTCTCATTGGGAGTGGGACCGGAAGTGTTGGTCGGTGTGTGTCTAGAGCGATCGGTGTCCATGGTTGTAGGATTGCTGGGCATTCTCAAAGCAGGTGGAGCATATGTGCCTTTAGACTCAGAGTATCCGCCAGAACGTTTGACATATATGCTCGAAGACAGCCACGTTAAGGTGCTGTTGACCCAGGAAAAATTCGTAGCCTCACTGGCACACCAGCAGGCACACTTGGTATGTTTGGATACAGACTGGCAAGCGCTCGCTCACTTTAGCACAGAAAATACACGCTCAGGAGTGTTACCCCATCACCTCGCTTATACGATTTACACTTCGGGATCTACAGGTAAGCCAAAAGGAGCGATGAACACTCATCAAGGAGTTTGCAATCGCCTGCTATGGATGCAGCAAGCTTATCAAATTGCACAGGGCGATCGCGTCTTACAGAAAACCCCCTTCAGCTTTGATGTGTCGGTGTGGGAATTCTTTTGGCCATTAATGACTGGAGCAAGTTTGGTGGTGGCGCAACCAGGAGGACACCGCGACAGTGCTTATCTGGTAAAGCTCATTGCCCAACACCAAATTACCACACTGCATTTCGTCCCCTCAATGCTACGGGTATTCTTAGAAGAACAGAATCTGGAAAGTTGCACGAGCTTGCGGCAAGTATTTTGTAGTGGCGAAGCACTACCAAAAGAACTGCAAGACAGCTTTTTTGCACGGCTCGGATGCAGTTTGCACAATCTCTATGGACCAACAGAAGCAGCAATAGACGTGACATATTGGCAATGCCAACAAGACAGCGAACTATTGAGTGTGCCGATTGGTCGCCCGATCGCCAATACACAAATTTACATCCTCGATCGCTACAATCAACCAGTACCAGTGGGTGTGGCTGGCGAGTTGCACATCTCTGGTGTGGGTTTAGCACGAGGATACCTCAACCGTCCGGAGTTAACGGCAGAAAAATTTGTTCCCAACCCGTTTGTGGGCAAAGGCGAACGCCTTTATAAAACTGGAGATTTAGTCCGCTACAAAGCTGATGGCAACATCGAATACATCGGACGCATCGACCATCAGGTGAAGATCCGTGGCTTCCGCATTGAGTTGGGCGAAATTGAGGCGGTACTGAGCCAACACCCAAACGTGCAACAAACTGTAGTCATCGCCACACAAGAGATGGTGGGCGCTCAACGTTTGGTCGCATACTTAGTAGCAAATGAACAATCCGCACCCACGATCGGCGAGTTGCGTGCTTTCCTCAAACAAAAGTTGCCAGAATATATGCTTCCAAGTGCTTTCATGGTACTTGATGCCCTACCACTCACACCCAATGGTAAACTCGACCGGAAAGCACTACCCAAACCATCTTGGCAACCCGAACTCGACCGCAGTTTTGTCGCCCCGCGAACACCGACTGAAGAAAGACTGGCAAACATTTGGGCATCGGTGTTGGGCATTGAGTTGGTGGGCATCCATGACAACTTCTTTGAACTCGGTGGCGATTCGATTCTCAGTCTGCAAATCATTGCCAAAGCCAACAGTGTCGGCATACAACTGAGTGCCAAGCAGATGTTTGAGTATCAAACGATTGCTGAGTTGGCAACAGTCGTAGGAACAACTGAGGCAATTACGGCGCAACAAGGTGTGGTGAGCGGCACATTGCCACTGACACCGATTCAGCAGTGGTTTTTCCTTGAGAATTTCAGCGCCCCAGCACACTGGAACCAAGCAGTACTGCTGGAAATGCCACAGGGTATACAGCCACATCTTTTAGAGCAAGTGGTGCGGGAGTTGTTAGTGCATCATGATGCTTTGCGCTTGCGTTTTGAGAAAACCGATTCTGGTTGGCAACAAATCAATGCCCCTGTGGATGATAAGGTGCCATTGGCGATCGTAGATTTATCTACAGTTCCACAAGCTCAACAACAAGTTGCCATTGAAGCAAAAGCGGCTCAACTCCAAGGGAGTTTAAATTTGTCAAGCGGACTACTGGTGCGAGTAGCATGGTTCAATCTCGGTGGTGAGTTAAACTCAAGACTGTTGGTAGTCATCCATCACTTGGCAGTGGATGGGGTGTCATGGCGGATTTTGTTAGAAGATTTGCAAGTTGCCTACTCGCAACTGAGTGCGGGTAGGGCGATACAACTACCAGCCAAAACCACATCATTCAAAGATTGGGCGCAACTGCAGTGGGAGTACGTACAATCGCTCGATTTGCAACGCCAGTGCGATTTTTGGCTCTTACAATCACTTGAGCCAGTGGCAAACATCCCACTCGACTATCCTTCTGGTGCAAACACCGAGGCATCCGCACGCACAGTGTCGATGTCGTTGTCAGTTGAAGAAACCCGTGCATTACTGCAAGAGGTACCAAAAGCGTACAACACCCAAATCAACGACGTATTGCTCACAGCCTTAGTGCAGGTGTTATCTGATTGGACACAATCAACTCACGTGCTGTTCAACTTGGAAGGACACGGACGCGAAGAGATATTGGATCGGGTGAATATCTCGCGCACGGTGGGATGGTTTACCACTATCTTTCCCGTTGTGCTACAATATGCTACAAATACTCCAGGAGAAGCGTTAAAGTCAATTAAAGAGCAACTGCGTCGCATTCCGCAACAAGGGATAAGCTATGGCTGGTTGCGCTATCTACTTGATGACAAAGAAACCATCGCCCAACTCACTCATTCTCGACCAGCCCAGATCGTCTTCAACCATTTAGGTCAATTTGACTTGGTGCTACAAACATCAGCACTGTTCAAACTTGCCAACGAATCGAGCGGTCCTAGCCGCAGCCCCCTCAACCACCGCAGCCATCTACTTGAGGTTAATAGCATTATCTTCGGCTCTCAGTTGCGCCTGGATTGGACTTACAGTGAGAACTTACATCACTCCAGCACCATTGAGCGTCTAGCTCACGAGTTTTTGCAAGCGTTGCGCGGGCTAATTGCTCACTGCTTGGCTCCTGAGGCTGGTGGTTATACTCCAAGCGATTTTCCCCTCGCACGACTCAACGATGTTGAACTCGAGCAAATGTTGAGCAACGTTGTGCCAAGGCAAGGGATTGGCAAAACCAATTGGCAAAATCTTGCCGATATTTATCCATTATCCTCAGTGCAGCAGGGGATGCTGTTCCACACCCTTTATGCTTCACAATCAGGGGTGTATTGTCAGCAATTCAGTTGTACTTTTACAGGCGCTCTAAATGTGGAGGCTTTTAACGCAGCATGGCAGCAAGTCGTAGCGCGGCATGTCGTCTTGCGGACTGCTTTCATTTGGGAACGCCAAGATGTGCCGCTACAGGTAGTGTATCGGCAGGTGAAACTACCACTAGAGATTCATTCTTGGCTCGGTTTATCTCCACACGAGCAGCAGCAACAACTGGCGAGTTTTATAGAACAAGACCAACACAGGGGCTTCCAACTGACCAAAGCACCACTGATGCGCCTGAGCCTGATTCAAATGTCAGAGGATGTCTACCAATTTGTGTGGAGTTATCACCATATACTTTTAGATGGGTGGTCACTACCGTTGGTATTCACCGAAGTGCTGGGCTATTACCAAGCATTGTCTGTGGGGAAAGAGTTACTCCTGCCACCAAGTCGTTCCTACCGCGAGTACATTGCCTGGTTACAAAAGCAGAAGTTGGAAACTGCCGAACAATTTTGGCAGCAAACACTCCAGGGTGTGACAGCGCCAACGCCACTCGTAGTCGATAGAGCACACCATACATCCAAGAAACAAAGCTACAGCGAGCACTTTGTTGAGCTATCAACTCAAGCAACTTCTGCTCTAGTGTCGTTTGCACGACAGCATCAACTGACGTTGAACACTTTAGTACAAGCAGCTTGGGCTTTACTGCTGTCACGATACAGTGGCGAAAGCGACGTGGTTTTCGGCGTGACTGTCTCAGGTCGTACAACTGCCATCAAAGGTGTGGAATCGATAGTTGGACTGTTTATCAATACCCTGCCGATGCGGGTGGTAATGTCTCCTGAGGACACAGTTCTACCAAAGCTCAAGCAGATACAGAAGCTACAGGTGGAAATGAGTACTTACGAGTACACGCCACTGGTAGAGATTCAACGGCTGAGTGATGTGCCGCCAGGGCTGCCGTTGTTTGAAAGCATCGTGGTGTTTGAGAATTATCCGGTAGATGCGGCTTTACAGGAGCATTCGCAGAATTTGCACATTAGTGATGTTCGTACCTTTGAGAGGACTAACTATCCATTGACGGTCATAGCCCAGCCCGGAGTGCAATTGTCGTTGCGGTTCATCTACGATTCTCAACGTTTTGAAAGTGCAACTGTCACACGGATGATGGGGCATTTCCTTTCTCTGCTACAGGGTCTCGTCGCCAATCCCCACCAAAAGCTATCGCACCTGCAAATGTTAAGTGCCGCCGAACAAAATCAAATACTGAGCGAATGGAACAATACGCAGGCGGATTATCCAAAACATTTGTGTATTCATGAATTGTTTGAGCAACAAGTCCAGAAGACACCCAATGCGGTGGCAGTGGTGTTTGAAGACCAACGCCTCACCTACAGCGAACTGAACGCAAAAGCTAATCAATTGGCGCACCACCTACAGAGATTAGGTGTGGAACCAGAAGTGTTAGTCGGTCTGTGTGTAGAACGCTCGTTGTCCATGGTCGTGGGACTTCTGGGTATTCTTAAGGCGGGTGGAGCTTACGTGCCTTTAGACCCCGCCTACCCGCGCGATCGCTTAGCATTTATGCTAGAAGAGGCCAGTGTGCCAGTGCTGCTAACCCAAGAGCGGTTGATGGCAACATTGCCAGAACTTAAAGCTCAGGTAGTATGCTTGGATGCCGACTGGCAAGAGATTGCTCGAGAAAGCGAAGGCAATTCTCAAAGCAAGGTTACACCCGAACACTTGGCTTATGTGATTTACACAAGCGGCTCCACTGGCAAACCAAAAGGAGTTCAAATTCTGCATGGTGCTTTGGTTAACTTCTTAAATAGCATGCACCTGACTCTAGGGCTGAGCCAGAGAGATATCCTTTTATCAGTCACCACATTATCTTTTGATATTGCCGGACTGGAATTGTACTTACCGCTGATTGTGGGCGCAAGTATAGTCGTAGTCAGCCGCGAAGTTGCTACTGATGGAACCGAGTTGTTAAAGCGTTTGTCATCCTCCGGTGCTACAGTTATGCAAGCTACTCCAGCAACTTGGCGGCTACTTCTAGCATCAGGATGGCACGACAGTAGGCAATTGAAAATTCTCTGTGGCGGTGAAGCACTCAAGCGCGAACTCGCCGAGCAGTTGCTAGAACGATGCACTGAACTGTGGAATCTATACGGTCCTACAGAAACCACCATTTGGTCAGCTGCTCACAAGCTGGAAACTCTCAACAGTGCTTCTTCAGCTGACAGCATCATCTCTATCGGTCGCCCAATTGCCAACACGCAATTTTACGTTTTAGACAAACACTTACAGCCAGTTCCTGTGGGAGTTCCTGGAGAACTACACATCGGTGGTGTATCCTTAGCTCGTGGTTATCTCAATCGACCACAACTTACATCTGAAAAGTTCATTGAAAACCCTTTTATTAATAAGGCTGGGGAACGCTTGTATAAAACTGGGGACTTGGTTCGCTTCAAAAGAGATGGCAATTTGGAATACCTGGGACGAATTGACGAACAAGTGAAAATACGGGGCTTTCGGATCGAGTTGGGGGAAATTGAAGCTTTACTTAACCAACACCCGAATGTGCGAGAAACTGCGGTCATCGCCAAAGAAGACATCGGGGACGACAAACGTTTAGTAGCTTATATTACCCCACATCAAGATCTCGTACCCACAATGAGTGACCTGCGCTCCTTCCTCAAACAAAAGCTACCGGAATATATGCTTCCGAGTGCTTTCGTGGTGCTCGATGCCCTACCACTCACACCCAATGGTAAACTCGACCGCAAGGCACTACCAAACCCTGAGTCGGCACAACCGGAACTAAAAACAACTTTTGTCGCTCCCCGCACACCAACTGAGGAAGTACTCGCTGAAATCTGGACTCAAGTGCTTCGGCTCGAGCAAGTTGGTGTTGATGACAATTTCTTTGACCTTGGTGGTCATTCCCTAACAGCAACTCAATTGGTCTTCCGCGTCCGAAATACGTTCAAACTAGAATTGCCCTTACACGCCCTGCTTGAAACACCTACAGTTGCAGCAATGGCTGAAGTGGTTGATAATGTTCGTAACTGCAAACCGACTGCTACTGCCACAACATCTGTCAGAGATCTCAATGCAGAAGCCGTTTTGGATCAGACAATCCGCCCGGAAGGCATAGCTTTTGAGCAGAGCGCACAGCCAGCACGCATCTTTCTAACTGGGGCAACAGGTTTTCTGGGAGCTTTTCTACTGAGTGAACTCCTACAGCAGACTGATGCTGACATTTATTGCTTGGTACGCTCCTCTAATGTGGAACAAGGCTTAAAGAAGATCCAAGCAAATCTTCAATCCTACTTACTCTGGAATGAATGTTTTAGTTCCAGAATTATCTCAGTTACCGGCGATTTATCGCAACCACTTTTTGGTTTAGACGAGCGACAGTTTCAAACATTAGCAAGTACGATAGATGTCATTTATCATAATGGGGCATTAGTTAATTTCATCGACCCGTACCCGAAACTGAAGGCAGCTAATGTTCTTGGAACTCAGGAAGTCCTGAGATTGGCAAGCCAAATTAAACTCAAATCCCTACATTATATTTCTACCTTTTCCGTTTTCCCCTGGGAGGAAGGCTTGTCTAAAGAGCATATCTTCCGAGAAAATGACTCTTTAGATCGTGGTAATCTTGCAGGTGGCTACGAGCAGAGTAAATGGGTGGCGGAAAAGTTAGTCACAATTGCACGCTCTAGAGGACTTCCTGTGAGTATTTATCGACCAGGAAGAGTATCAGGACACAGCCAAACCGGAACCTCTAATACAAATGACCTCCTCTTTAGAATGCTCAAAGGTTGTATTCAACTTGGGAGTTTTCCGGATTTCAACATGGTGATGGACCTGACTCCTGTGGACTATGTAAGCAAATGTATCGTTTATTTATCAAGGCAAAAAAAATTTCTGGGGGAAAATTTTCATGTGGTTAATCCCCATCCAGCCCTTTGGAGCAACGTTATGACTTGGCTGTGGTCTTTTGGTTACTCGCTTGAGGTCATTTCCTACGATCGATGGCGAGCACGTCTGCTTGAGGTTGCAGAGCATTCCTCAGACAATGCATTATACCCATTAATACCTTTTTTTGCAGAGTCAGCACCCAATGATTTAGTAACGTTCGACTGTCAGAATACGCTGAGTGGGCTTGCGGGAACCTCTATCAACTGTCCATCAGTCAGTGCAGAATTGCTGAGCACTTACTTGTCATACTACATTCGTAGTGGTTACCTAGAGGCTCCGCAGCAGAAAGCTAATATTAAATTTAACTTGAGATAAATAAATGAAAAAGAATAACGTTCAAGATATTTATCAATTATCTCCAGTGCAGCAGGGAATGCTGTTCCACACCCTTTATGCTCCTTCTTCAGGCATATATTGCCAGCAGTTTAGCTGTACTTTTACAGGACATTTGGACGTTGAGGCTTTCAGTGCTGCATGGCAGCAAGTTATAGCACGCCATGTTGTCTTGCGGACAGCTTTCATTTGGGAAGGTCAAAACCTGCCGCTACAGGTAGTGTATCGGCAGGTGAAATTACCAATAGAAATCCATTCTTGGACTGGGCTAACGAGCGAACAGCAGCAGCAACAACTGGCGGCTTTCTTAGAACAAGACCAGCAGCGTGGTTTCCAAGTGTCCAAGGCTCCACTGATGCGCCTGACACTCATTCAAATGTCAAGTGATGTCTACCAATTTGTCTGGAGTTATCACCATATACTTCTAGATGGGTGGTCACTACCGTTAGTGTTTAAGGAAGTGCTGGGCTTTTATGAAGCATTGTCTGTGGGGCAAGAGTTACAACTGCCACCGAGTCGTTCCTACCGCGAGTACATCGTCTGGTTACAGAATCAGAAGTTGGAAACTAGCGAACAATTTTGGCGGCAAACACTTCAAGGTGTGACTTCCCCAACGCCACTCGTAGTTGATAAGGCACACTACAGTAAGTCCTTGCAACAAAATTACAGCGAAGAGATTTTTTTACTACCAAGAGCAGCAACTTCCGCGCTAGTGTCGTTTGCACGACAGCATCAAGTGACGTTAAACACCTTAGTGCAAGCAGCTTGGGCTTTATTGCTCTCACGATACAGTGGCGAAACTGACGTGGTGTTTGGAGTGACTGTCTCAGGTCGTACAACTGCCATCAAAGGTGTGGAGTCCATAGTTGGGCTATTTATCAATACCCTGCCAATGCGGGTGGGAGTGTCTCCTGAAGACACAGTTTTACCAAAGCTCAAGCAGATACAGAAGCTACAGGTAGAAATGAGTACTTACGAGTACACTTCACTGGTAGAGATTCAACGAATGAGTGATATGCCCAGAGGGTTACCGTTGTTTGAAAGCATTGTGGTGTTTGAGAATTATCCGGTAGATGCGGCTTTACAGGAGCACTCACAGAATTTGCAGATCGGTGATGTTCGTTCCTTCGAGAAGAACAACTACCCACTTACAGTCATCGCTCAACCTGGAGAGGAATTGTCATTGCGCTTCATCTACAATTCTCAACGCTTTGAAAGTGCGAGTATCACACGGATGATAGGGCATTTCCAAACCCTGCTACAGGGTCTAGTCGCCAATCCACAGCAAAAGCTGTCGCACATCTCGCTGTTAAATGCTGCTGAACAACACCAGCTACTGGTGGAATGGAACAATACGCTTTTTGATTTTCCTCAAGAAAAGTGTATCCATTCCTTGTTTGAGCAACAGGTGCAGAAGACACCATCAGATGTGGCACTGGTATTTGAAGACCAATGTCTCACATACAGCGAATTGAACGCAAAAGCTAATCAATTGGCGCACTATTTACAGACGTTGGGAGTGGGACCGGAAGTGTTGGTAGGTTTGTGTGTCGAGCGCTCAGTCTCCATGGTTGTAGGATTGCTGGGCATTCTCAAAGCAGGTGGAGCATATGTGCCTTTAGACCCAGAGTATCCGCCAGAACGTTTGGCATATATGCTCGAAGATAGCTGCGTCAAGGTACTGTTAACCCAGGAAAAATTCGTAGCCTCACTGGCACACCAGCAGGCACATTTGGTATGTTTGGATACAGACTGGCAAGCGCTCGCTCACTTTAGCACAGAAAATACACGCTCAGGAGTGTTACCCCATCACCTCGCTTATACGATTTACACTTCAGGATCTACTGGTAAGCCAAAAGGAGCGATGAACACTCATCAAGGAGTTTGCAATCGCCTGCTATGGATGCAGCAAGCTTATCAAATTACACAGCGCGATCGCGTCTTACAGAAAACCCCCTTCAGCTTTGATGTCTCGGTGTGGGAATTCTTTTGGCCATTAATGACTGGAGCACGTTTGGTGGTGGTGCAACCAGGAGGACATCGCGATAGTGCAAATCTTGTGAAGCTCATTGCCCAACACCAAATTACCACACTGCATTTCGTCCCCTCAATGCTACGGGTATTCTTAGAAGAACAGAATCTGGAAAGTTGCACGAGCTTGCGGCAAGTATTTTGTAGTGGCGAAGCACTACCAAAAGAACTGCAAGACAGCTTTTTTGCACGGCTCGGATGCAGTTTGCACAATCTCTATGGACCAACAGAAGCAGCAATAGACGTGACATATTGGCAATGCCAAAAAGACAGCGAACTATTGAGTGTGCCGATTGGTCGCTCAATTGCCAATACACAGATTTACATCCTCGATCGCTACAATCAACCAGTACCTACTGGAGTACCGGGAGAACTGCACATTGGTGGTGTGGGTTTAGCTCGAGGATACCTCAACCGCCCGGAAACGACAGCTGAAAAATTCATCCCCAACCCCTTTAGTGCAGAACCAGGTTCTCGCCTTTACAAAACTGGTGACTTAGTCCGGTACTTAAGCGATGGCAATATAGAGTATCTCGGTCGCATTGACTTCCAAGTAAAAATACGTGGTTTCCGCATTGAGCTAGGAGAAATCGAAGCAGTACTCACTCAACACCCTGATGTCAACTGTTGCGTCACTATCGTTCGCGAGGATGCTCCAGGAGACAAACGCTTAGTCGCATATGTCGTAGCCAATACACGCACAGCAGTCACAATCAGCGAGTTGCGCTCCTTCCTCAAAGAGAAACTGCCAGATTACATGGTACCAACAGTATTTGTGATGTTAGATGCCCTGCCTCTTACCCCTAGTGGTAAAATAGATCGTCGGGCGCTACCAAAACCCAGTACAGCACGTCATGAACTAGAAACAGCTCTCGTCGCACCCCGCACAGAGACTGAAGAAATACTAACCCAAATCTGGCGTGAGGTTCTACGCCTCAAGCAAGTTGGAATCTACGATAACTTTTTTGAACTGGGCGGAGATTCCATTCTTAGCATTCAAATTATTTTTAAAGCTAAAAAAGCAGGATTGCAACTAACTGCTAAGCAGATATTTGAACACCAGACAATTGCTGAGTTGGCAGCAGCAGCAAACGTTACTCAAACGGCGAAGGCAGAACAAGGGCCGGTCAGTGGTTTGATACCTCTGACACCTATCCAACATTGGTTTTTTGAGCAAAATCTACCAGAACCTCATCACTTCAACCAGTCATTTCTACTAGAAGTACCGCAAACATTCGACCCCGCTCTGCTGTCACAAGTGGTGCAACAATTATTGGTACATCATGATGCGCTGCGCTTACGTTTTGTACACTCCGGCTCCGGTTGGGAACAAATTAATGCTAACCCTGATGATACCATTCCTTTTTCCCATGTAAATCTATCAACAATACCAGACGCAGAGCAAAAAGCTGCTATTGAAGCCACTGCTGCTTCCCTACAAACTAGCTTGAACCTCTCTTCTGGACCAATAATGCGAGTAGCGCTTTTTACTTTGGGTACTAACAAACTCAGCCGATTACTAATAGTCATCCACCACCTAGCAGTAGACGGCGTTTCTTGGCGGATTTTGTTAGAAGATTTGCTTTCCGCTTACCAGCAGATCGGTCGCGGTGAAGCGATTAAGTTTCCCTCCAAGACGACGTCTTTTAAACACTGGGCTACGCAACTCACTTCTTACGCACGCTCAGACACCGCACAGAAAGAACTGACTTATTGGCAAGGCATTTCACACACACGCATAAGCCGATTACCAGTGGACTATGCGTTCGGTGCTAACACTGTAGCATCTGCCAGCACAGTATTTGTGTCGCTCTCACCTGAAGAAACCCGCGTTCTGTTGCAAGAAGTTCCTAAAGCTTATAAAACTCAGATCAATGATATCCTTCTGACTGCTCTCGTGCAGGTTTTATGTAAGTGGACTGGCAATAACTCTGTGTTGCTTGACCTCGAAGGTCATGGGCGGGAAAATATTCTTGAAGATGTAGACTTGTCGCGCACAGTTGGTTGGTTTACGACAATCTTCCCCGTGCTTTTAATATTAAAAGCAACAGACAATTTAGGAGACAGCTTAAAGTCTATCAAAGAACAACTTCGTGCCGTACCCAAACGAGGTATCGGCTACGGTTTGCTGCGTTATTTAAGTGGGGATGCGGAAATTACCTCCACATTGCAAGCAACACCACAAGCTGAGATAAGTTTCAACTACCTAGGGCAATTAGATTGGGGAATGGAAGAAAATTCTTTATTCAAACTAGCCCCGGAATCAGTCGGTTCACAACAAAGCCACCAAGGAAGTCGCAGTCATTTGCTAGCTATTAACGGACTCGTAGTAGAAAGTCAGTTACAACTAGATTGGACATACAGCGAAAACTTTCACAAACGTGCTACGATTGACGGCTTAGCTCAAGAATTTGCTAAAGCATTGCGATCGCTGATTGCTCATTGTTTATCTACCGATGCAGGAGGCGACACACCCGATCTATCTGAACGGATCGTTCATAGCTTTGGTCAACAAGTAAATAATTACCAGCATCAAGAAAATGACGCTTCTGTACCCCTACACTTATTAGAACTTCCAGAGGGAATCTCTGAGTTACTTCCCTCAGATATAGAATCAGCATATCCTCTTGCAAAAATGCAGGAGTTTATGTTGCATCACTACGCAAATAACCATCAAAAGATGGGGGTTTACCATTACCAGCAATCATACGATGTATATGATGAAAATCTTTCTTTAGTTGCCTTTAAGAGGTCACTAGAAATATGCGTGCAAAAGCATCCGGCTTTGAGAACGGTATTTATCAATAAGAACGGAAAACCTGCAGTTCAAGTAGTCAAAAAACATCTGAAATTTGCCATCAATGAGCATGACATTAGTAAGATGAATGCAGACGAACAAGAATATTATGTTGATGATGTCGTGAAGAAAGATAGGCAAAACTTATTCGACGTAGAAAATTTTAATGAACCCCTTTTTAGATTCAATATTTTTCAAAAATCAAAGAATCAATTTGAATTTTTTATGTCAATTCATCATGCAATTATAGATGGTTGGAGCAATATTGAATTTCTCAATCAACTGTATAATTCTTATTTAGCTCTCAAGAAAGGAAAAGAAATAACAGTAAGCTCTTCAGCTAATGTGCATCAGGAATTTGTGGCATTAGAGAAAGAGATGATTCGCTCATCAGACGCATTAAATTTCTGGAAGTTCCACTTACGAAACCATACATATAAACCATTAAAGCCGTTAACCACTTTAGTAGTTCAAGTAGAAGCTGTTGCGGAAGAATACAATTTAAACTCAGAAATTACTGCTGACTTACTTGAATTCAGTCGGAAATTGAAAGTTTCACCGAAAGCAATTTTCCTAAGTACCTACCTTGACCTCATTGGTACTGTGATGAAAGAAAATATGGTTTCTGTAGGGATTATCTCAAATGGTAGAACAGAAAGATTATCCGATCCGTTTGGAGCTTTGGGCTTGTTCTGGAATATTGTTCCGCTCTGCCAGCAAGTTATAGAAGATAAAGAGGTACAAATTAAAAATGTGCAGCAATCTCTAATTGATATCGAACCCTATGTTAGATACCCACTTCTCCAAATTTTATCAGACCAACAAAAACAGGAGTTATTTTTTGCTACATTTAATTTCATGTCTTTCCATAATGTCAAAGATATTTTCGAGCAGACCGACTTGAAAGTGAATGCACGAATGTCTCATGACAAGTTTAACTTTCCTTTAAATTTTGCTATTTCAATGAACTCATCTTCAGAAAATGTAAGCATACGTGTGGAATATGACCAGATGTATTTTAACTGCAAAGATATTCGTTCAATGCTTCAGAGTTATGTGGAAATCTTATACGCAGTTCCCAGACTTTAGACATTGAGTCTGTACCCTTGTAAAATCATGTAATATGGTTGAAAAAGCATTATACTATCTAGTTTTCAACCACGACTCAAATTTGAAAATCTGCAAAGTTTAGTGTCAATTTTTTGGAGGAATTATGAGTTGGAATGACCTTGAAGACAAAACTATCTACAAAGTTGTCGTCAATCACGAACAACAGTACTCAATTTGGCCGAGTGAGCGGGAAAATGCTCTTGGTTGGACAGATGTTGGTAAAAGCGGAACAAAGGCAGAATGCCTGGATTACATCAAGGAAGTATGGACTGATATGAGACCACTTAGCTTGCGTCAGCAAATGGAAAACTCAGCACAATCAAACTAAATATTAAATCTAAACAACAAAGCAGCAAAATCTTAGTAAATGCGATCGCAATTTTTCACATATGAATTTACTAGAAATGGAAAAACATTCTTTTAATCTTATAGATCGATCGCTCCACGAGTATTTACAAAATACTACAAACATAGTGGAATCTGTTTTATTAGAACATATTTCTGTTGAAGATTGTGCTGTGCTAATTCGGGAAACAGAAATATCTCGCCCTGAATTAGTTGCCTATATCGTCTCACAGCAGCCTCTAGAATCAGAACAATTACAATTCCACCTGCAAGAAGTCATACCATTGCCTTTACTGCCCAAAGCTTACGTACAAGTATCTAACCTACCGTTGACTCCTACAGGAGAAGTAGATAAACAGGCTTTGATAAGTCTGCCAGTGTTAGATTTTCAATTAGCTGGACAAATAGAAAAGCAACTCCAGTCAAAGCCAGAAATTGAGCAGTTAGCAGTAATCTTGCAAGAAGACTCCCTAAGGCTTCCCCGATTGCACATAACAGATTTACTTCCAGAAAGACAAAGATTAAATACTCCTGTTATTAAACAATTAATTTCCTCTGATACTGAGTTAAAAACACAATTACAAAGCTCGCAAACCAAGCAATTGGCTATTAGCTATGGCACTTCTTTACCAAAAGAATCTTATATACCCTCGACTTTGCCAGAGATTTTGCAAACAGCAGCTCGACAGGCAAAAGGAGAACGGATAATTTATTTATTGCCTGATGGAACAGAACTGCGTCAATCCTACACCGATTTACTGGTACAAGCACAGCGAATTCTTGGTGGTTTGAGAAAGCTAGGGCTGAAACCACAAGATAAAGTCATTTTACAATTAGAACTTAATTACGATATACTCGCCGCGTTCTGGGGTTGCCTTTTGGGAGGCTTTATTCCCCTAATTACTGAAGTTCCTCCAACCTATAAAGAATCGAACAAGGGAGTAGATAAGCTAGTTCATATATGGAACTTCTTAGATAGCCCAATCATTTTAACTACACAAGCACAACAACAAGAAATCGAGTTTTTAGCTCAATGGCTACCAGCAGAAAAGTTAAAATTTGCTTTTATTGAAGCTTTAAAAAATAACTTTCCTGACAAATCGTGTTACTCGAGTCAGTCAAATGACGTAGCGTTTTTTAATCTAACATCTGGCTCAACAGGCATCCCAAAATGCATTCAATTGACCCACCGCAATCTCATCGCTAACGCTATAGGAGAAAATCTACTCAATCAACACGATCGCGAAGATGCAATCTTGAATTGGTTGCCATTGGACCATATTGGCGGTATTTCCATGTGTCATATTCGTGGAGTGGTGTTAGGTTGCACTCTGGTTTACGCGCAAAAAGAGTATGTATTAGGTAATATCCTCAATTGGTTAGACTTAATTGATAAATATCGCATTACCCATAGCTGGGCACCTAACTTTGCATATGCCTTAATCAACGAAGCCTTGAAGCGAGAATCATCACAGAATTGGGACTTGTCTTGCGTGAAATTCTTAGTCACGGGTGGGGAAGCAGTTGCTCCTAAAACAGTAGAGACTTTTCTAGAGAATACGCTCGCTTATGGACTGAAAAAAACAGCAATCCGAGCGGCATTTGGTATGGCAGAGATGGCTTCGGCGATTACTTTTTACCAGCCAACTGAAAGAGCACCAATAAAATTTCACAGGTTAGACAAATCCTGCTTGCAGGGAACCATCAGACGAGTTGAAACCGAGCATCCCAATAGTGTTGCCTTTACAGACTTAGGAGCAGTCATTCCCGGAGTAACCATTCGGATTGTAGACAGTGAGAACAATCTTGTACCAGAAGATACTATTGGTCGTTTCCAAGTAAAAGGTGATGCTGTTTCACCGGGATACTACAAAAACCCACAGGCTAATTCTGAAGCTTTTTTAGCAGACGGTTGGTTCGATACTGGAGATAATGGTTTTATTGCTAATGGGCATTTAGTACTCACTGGTCGTGCTAAGGAAACCATTATTATTAATGGAGCCAACTACTACAGCCATGAAATCGAAGCGATAGTTGAAGAAATTGAACAAGTAGAAGCATCGTACACTGCTGCCTGTGCGGTTAAAGATGCCGATAGTGTCACAGAGAAATTAGCCATCTTTTTCCATTCGCCGCTTGTAGAAGACGAAGCACTGCAAAAACTACTTCAGAAAATTCAGCAGACCGTTGTTAACAAAGTAGGATTGAATCCAGATTATTTGATTCTAGTGGCTAAGGAAGATATTCCCAAAACCGCTATCGGTAAAATCCAGCGCCGCCAATTGAGTCAACGTTTTCAAGCCGGGGAGTTTGACACAATTCTCAAACGACTCGACATCCTAATGGGCGATCGCAATACCTTACCTGACTGGTTTTACCACAAAATTTGGCGATCGCAAAAAGCTATCTGGCAAGACTGGCAACCCATAAGCGGACACACGGTGGTATTTCTCGACTCTTCGGGATTAGGGTCAATATTGTGTCAACACTTACAGTCGGTTAATCGCTCATGTATTCGCGTTCAAATAGGGCAAGAGTTTAGCTCACTTGGCGATAACAGCTATTGCATCAACCCGCAAAATCCCGACCACTATCAACAACTGTTTAGATCCATCCTCTATGACGGTCAACCTGTTAGTGAGATTATACATTTGTGGACTTATGACTCATTGACAGCAGATACCCCCTCTTTAGACGCACTCCAACCAGCTCAAGAACGAGGCATTTACAGTCTCTTGTACTTAATCCAAGCATTAGCCAAGGTTCAAGGTTCTCAGCAGTCGGTGCGCTTACTATGCGTTGGGAGCCAAACCCAAGCTACTTCATCCACAGATAAAATTGCTCCTGCCAAGTCATTGATATTAGGCTTGCTCAAAACTATTCCCCAGGAAATGCCGACTTTACGCGTCCGCCATGTGGATCTTCTGCTAGAGGAAGAAGAGAACAATGCAGCTTATATTCTCCAAGAACTCCAAACAAACTCAAAAGCTTTGGAGGTTGCTTATCGTCAGAGACAGCGTTTGGTTCCTCGCTTACAAAAAGTAGATTGGAAACAACAACTCAAGGGAGAATTACCTTTTAAGCAAGGAGGTATTTATCTGCTGAGTGGTGGACTTGGCGGTGTAGGAGCGGAGATTGCTAAGTATCTGCTGCAAAATTACCAAGCAAAGCTGTTATTGCTGGGGAGAAGTCCTTTATCTGAAAAAATCGAGGTCTATCGAGAATTAGAGCAATTACCAGGAGAAATTAGCTATCAACAAGTAGATATTTGCCAGTACGAGCAAGTACAACAGGCACTCACACAAGCTTTATCTCAATGGCAAGGAGAATTAGCTGGAATCATTCACCTAGCAGTAGTATATGGGCAGAATTTGCTTTTAGAAGAAACTCGCGACAACTTAGAGGCGGTGCTGCGTCCGAAGGTACAAGGAACCTGGGTATTGCATCAACTCTTGCAAGATTATCCCAATAGCTTGTTTATTAGCTTCTCTTCTTTAGCCGATTTATTTGGCGGTGCTAATATCGGTGCATATATTGCTGCTAACTCCTTTCTAGAACGCTTTACGCACTATCAACGCCATCAACAGGGACGGCAGAGTTATTGCTTCGTTTGGGGTAACTGGGATAACTTAGGCATCAGCCAAGATAATCCTGCACAATCTTGGCTTCATCGGCGAGGGTCTTGCAGTATTTCCACCACCCAAGGTCTCTATTCTTTGCTGACAGGTTTGTACCATGACCAAGAACATTTATTAATAGGTTTGGATGGCAGCAAACCGTATATCCAGAAGTATTTGGAAATAGAAGCTAGTGGGTTGCAGAAATTAACTGCTTATTTCACCACGAAGGGCATTGGTGCTACTGTTTCAGACTTAATTGTAAAAATACAGAACTATGGGATTGTGGATTACTTTGGCACGCCAGTCACTTGTGACTTCGTACAGCTTGCACAAATGCCCTTGACAGTGACAGGGGAAATCGACCGGGAGCAGTTACAGCTTCTTAGTGCTGGTAGAGACACCCAAACACGGATTATGCCTCGCAATGAGTTAGAGCGGCAAATATCACTTGTTTGGCAGGAAGTTTTAGGAATTGGACAAATTGACATTCACAGCAACTTTTTTGAACTGGGTGGGAGTTCTATCAAGGCAATTATTTTGGTTAATAAATTAGAAAAGCAACTGGGACGAAACTTTCATTTCACACTGATGATTGAAGCTCCAACTATTGCTCAATTTTCATCGTACATTCAGAACAATTATTTAGAACTGAATTCTAGAGCGCAAGGTTCTAATGTGAGTACAACAAACAGCAAAACAACGGTGCTATCTGGAAAAAATAACGTCACACCAATTGCGGAAACACTAATTACTGTTACAACCGATATAGAGGAGGGAGAAATTTGAAAACAGTTAATCGATTGTTAACTGACCTAGAAAAGTTGGAAATTCAACTTTGGCTAGATGAAGAAGTTCGTCTGCGCTACAGCGCCCCCAAGGGAGCTTTATCTTCACAGTTACGCGACGAATTGCGAGAACGTAAAGCGGAAATTATCGAATACCTGCATTACAAACATCGGGTAGCAAAGTTCCCACCTATTGAGTCTATCTTGGTCAAGATCCAGCCTATCGGAAGTAAACCGCCTTTGTTTTGCATTCACCCAGCTGGTGGTAATGTCTTCTGCTATTTAGAATTATCCCGTCATCTGGGTTTGGACCAGCCTTTGTATGGCTTGCGACCACCTAATTTATACGGGGAAGAAGAACCTTTAAACTCTATCGAGGATATGGCTACAGCTTATATCAAAGCGATGCAATCCGTTCAGCCCCAGGGACCTTATCACCTTGCAGGTTCTTCTTTTGGTGGACTTGTAATTTATGAGATAGCACAGCAATTGCAAGCTAGCGGTCAAGAAGTTTCTTTTCTAGGAATGCTAGATATGGCTTTACTCACATCTACAGATCTAAAAAACCAAATAGAAAGAGTGGGGAATGAATACTATCTAGTGTTAACCGCTTTTGCTGATAGTACAGCAGGTGCTTTAGGTGAGTATGTGCAGCAAATAACAGTTGATGAATTGCGAACTTTTTCTGAGTTAGACGCGCAATTAAACTATATTTTGCAGAAATTAATCGAGCTTAAACTTTTACCTACTGAATTTACATTTGAGCAGTTTCGCCATCTTTTTGATGTGTTTGAAGGCAATGTTATAGCTGGAATGCGCTACACAATCAAAACATACCCTGGTAAAGTTGTTTTCTTCCATGCAACAGAAGACATAATCGACTTATTTCACGAACATCAAGACCCAACAAGAGGTTGGTCAAAATTCGCACTGGGTGGGGTAGATGTTCATGAGATAGAAGGGAACCATTACTCTATGCTTCGCAGTCAGGTTTTAGCCGAAAAAATCAAGCCTTATCTGATAAAATCTTAGCCTCAGCGTCAATTATCCGTCTTTTGTGCCTCTTTGGGAAAAGCGGGACAAAGGCAGAATGCCTGGTTTACATAAAATGAAGTATGGACTGATATGAGACTGCTCAGTCTCCGGCTGAAGATGGAAGAAGCTGCTTGCAATTAGCTGTAGCAAAGAGATAAGGGATGAGGGAAACAGCGATAAGCAAAGCTTAAACGCCTTAAGGCGTATCGCACCTTCCCCTCTCCCATCTTATCTACCCCAATCGCGTTCCAAATCATGAATCACTTTTTCGAGATACCAGTCCTCGGGCATTCCAGGATAGTCATATCTTGCTTGGTCAATCAGTCGTTCGGCGATTTCCCAATGTCCCCCAACGAGTCTTAACAAGCGCTGGCGCAGCAAGTTGTTCGTTGTTTTTTTAGATTCGGAAGTAGATGAATGAATTTTTTTTAAACTATCTATGACTTGTTGGTAATTTACCCAATCTTCTTTTTCACACAACATACTAGCCGCACGCTGGTAATCTTCAATAGCGCGATGCATCTCTTCTATGCAAGTATAGGCAATACCGCGATTGTAATAAGCTGTTGCATCATTGGGATTAATTTCTAGTGCTTGAGTGTAATCTTTAATTGCACCCAGGTGGTTACCCATTTCCCGGAAAACATTCCCTCTAGCAACATAAAGTAATGCGTCTTGCGGCTGTATTTGAAGTGCTTGATTAAAATCTGCGATCGCTCCAGTATGGTCTCCCATATGAAATCGTGCTTTTCCTCGGTTGCGGTAAACAATTGCGTCTTGAAAATTCAATTGCAATGCTCGGTTAAAGTCGGAGATAGCATCTTGGTAGTTACCTTGTTTGCACCGGACGACTCCCCGACAACAATAAGCATATGCATCTTGCGGGTCAGCTTGCAACACCCAGTTTAAGTCTTCCATTGCATCTCGGGTGTTACCTTTCTCTGCTTTATCGAGTAATTGGATAAAATAAGAGCTTTCAGATTTTAAAGGCGCGATCGTGGGAGTCGGAGATTTTACAGTGGTAGGTTTTTCTTTTGGCTGTAACTGTCTGATTTTTGCAAGGCATTGACGGCAGTTTTCTGTATCTTTTTGGTTTAGGTACAGTTCTGCTGCCTTTTTAAAGCTAGCGATCGCATCAGGAATATAACCTTGTTTGCGGAGTACTGTTCCCCGCAAATTATGTGCAGCGGCGTAGTTAATATTATGGCGAATAGCTTGCTCTACATCTGCAAGCGCTCCTGGTAAATTTTTCAATGACACTCGTGCTAGTGCTCGGCTATAGTAAGCTTCAACACTTTGAGCCAGATCGATGGCTGTGGTGAAGTCAGAAACAGCCTTGTGTATTTCTCCGAGATCGTAGTACGCCAAGCCTCTTCGATAATATGCTTCAGCAAAATAAGGTGCTAGCTGCAAAGCATGGGTAAATTCCTCAATAGCTCCAGCGTAATCTTTTTGCTTGGCTTTCTCTATTCCTTTATTATAAGATTCGTTATTCATAGTATTTATTGAGAGGAGCAAGTATCGAGAGTAAAGGTTAAGTAGGAGAGATCCTTTATACTTTATACTTCAGCCTTTAATTCACTCATTTCCAATTTTCGTTGAAATAGAATAAATTTGCCACTATGGACTACCTCTATCGCTATCCACCTTTGTACCCCGGTATTCTGCTGAAACGCTACAAGAGGTTTTTTGCTGACGTTGAACTTGCTTCTGGAGAAGTTGTCACAGCCCACTGTCCAAATACCGGACCCATGACGGGTGTTTGTACTCCTGGTAGTTTAGTGCAACTTTCCTACAGCGATCGTCCCAATCGTAAATTGTCCTATACTTGGGAAATGATTCAGGTACATGACAGCGAGCCCACCTGGGTTGGTATAAATACTATATTGCCTAATAAAATAACCAAGTTGGCTTTAGAAAAATATCTTTTTTTAGAATTGGGCAAGTATACTCATCTTCTAACCGAAGTCGCATATGGTCAAGATAAAAAAAGCCGTGTAGATTTTCTCTTATATGAATCCCAAGAGAACAAAAACACCGTTCCCTCTAGTGGCTCTTTAGCAAGAAAGCGGGAATTACTACTCGAGCAAAGCATTCCTAGAATTTATCTTGAAGTTAAAAATACAACTTTGGCACAGGGTAGAATAGCTCTGTTTCCCGATACAGAAACAACACGGGGACAAAAACATCTCCGAGAATTGATGGCACTTCTGCCTCAACATCGTGCAGTGATGCTTTACTTTATTAACAGAGGTGATTGTACAGCATTTGCCCCTGGTGATGCTACAGATCCAATATATGGGAAATTGTTAAGAGATGCTATCAACGTTGGGTTAGAAATTTTACCTTGTAGATTTGAAACGACTCCTGAAGGAGTACGTTATTTAGGTTTTGCAGAATGCAAATTTTAAAATTCAGGTTACGAAAATTCAAGAAATATAACAATCAAAATACTGTCAATCACACATAGTCCCCAAGTTAAATTATTATGTACTGGAAATAGTGTATGAGATGCTAGATGTAGAATTAAACACAGAAAAAATTGCAGCGATCGATATTGTTAACTAAACCGTATTGGATTAACAAGTGAGATGAATTGAAGAATTGTCTAGAGCTAATAAGGCATTTGCTCTCAAAGACCAAAAACAAAGCCCCAGTCCTGACATAGAGGAACGGGGCTTTGCTGGATTTATGAACCTGGCACCGAGCTATTTTAGCAGGCGGCAACCCGCCAACTATCGTCGCCGCATCAATGTTTCACAACTGAGTTCGGGATGGAATCAGAGTGGGACCACTGAGCCATAGGCACCAGGAATGAATGATGAATGATGAATTATGAATGATGAACTTCATCAAAAGGAAGGCTCATCGTGGAATTCAAAACCCTGAAGACTGCACAGAAAAGCGAAACAAGTGTGAATTGTGAATTGAAGAAGATTGTCATCATTCATCATTCAGAATTCATCATTGAGATGAGGTCAAGACCTCGGTCTGTTAGGACAACTTGGCTAAGTACATTACTGCACGTACACCGACTGCCTATGAACAGGTGTTCTACCTGTGACCTTACCTACTTGTAGTAGTCAGAGCACTCATCTTGAGGTGGGCTTCCCACTTAGATGCTTTCAGCGGTTATCCGCTCCGCACTTGGCTACCCAGCGTCTACCACGGGCGTGATAACTGGTACACCAGCGGTGCGTT
>NZ_JHEG04000001.1:586294-635588 GCF_000760695.4 Tolypothrix bouteillei VB521301
CCCTTTCGCTCACCACTACTGAGGGAATCTCTATTGATTTCTTTTCCTCCAGCTACTAAGATGTTTCAATTCACTGGGTTCGCTCTTTCGTTATTGGGTTGCCCCATTCGGACATCTCCGGCTCACTGCATGCTTCCTGCTCCCCGGAGCTTTTCGTTGGTAACCACGTCCTTCTTCGCCTCTGTGTGCCTAGGTATCCACCATGAGCCCTTCTTCTCTTGACCACTATTGCTGAATGCTAACTGCTCATCGCTAATTTCCATTAGCCATTAGCTATTAGCTTTTCGCTTTTAGTTACTTTCGCTTTTCTATGCAGTTTTCAAGGTTCTGGCTGGAACATTTCCAGCAGTCTTGTTCCCTTGCGGTTTCAAGTTGCTGAATTTCTTCTATTGATAAGTGCCCAAATCATCAATGCTTTGGCATTTTTTTCCGAACCCACACTAGTTTGAAAGCCAATTTTCTTTACCTCGCACGACCTAGGATTTCTGAATTATGAATTCTGAATTATGAAGTGTGAATTGTGAATTTCATCATTCATAATTTATCATTCATAATTTAGTTGGTCTCCCTAAAAGGAGGTGATCCAGCCACACCTTCCGGTACGGCTACCTTGTTACGACTTCACCCCAGTCACCAGTCCTGCCTTCGGCATCCTCCTCCACGAATGGTTAGAGTAACGACTTCGGGCACTACCAGCTTCCATGGTGTGACGGGCGGTGTGTACAAGGCCCGGGAACGAATTCACTGCAGTATGCTGACCTGCAATTACTAGCGATTCCACCTTCACGCAGGCGAGTTGCAGCCTGCGATCTGAACTGAGCCGTGGTTTGTGAGATTTGCTTGCTATCACTAGCTTGCTGCCCTCTGTCCACAGCATTGTAGTACGTGTGTAGCCCAGGACGTAAGGGGCATGCTGACTTGACGTCATCCCCACCTTCCTCCGGTTTGTCACCGGCAGTCTTCTTAGAGTTCCCAACTTAATGATGGCAACTAAGTACGAGGGTTGCGCTCGTTGCGGGACTTAACCCAACATCTCACGACACGAGCTGACGACAGCCATGCACCACCTGTGTTCGCGCTCCCTAAGGCACTCCCAACTTTCATCGGGATTCGCGACATGTCAAGCCCTGGTAAGGTTCTTCGCGTTGCATCGAATTAAACCACATACTCCACCGCTTGTGCGGGCCCCCGTCAATTCCTTTGAGTTTCACACTTGCGTGCGTACTCCCCAGGCGGGATACTTAACGCGTTGGCTCCGGCACTACGCGGGTCGATACGCGTAACGCCTAGTATCCATCGTTTACGGCTAGGACTACTGGGGTATCTAATCCCATTCGCTCCCCTAGCTTTCGTCCCTCAGTGTCAGTTATGGTCCAGCAGAGCGCTTTCGCCACCGGTGTTCTTCCCGATCTCTACGCATTTCACCGCTACACCGGGAATTCCCTCTACCCCTACCATACTCCAGTCTCTCAGTTTCCACTGCCTTTATCTAGTTAAGCCAGACGCTTTGACAGCAGACTTGATAAACCACCTGCGGACGCTTTACGCCCAATCATTCCGGATAACGCTTGCATCCTCCGTATTACCGCGGCTGCTGGCACGGAGTTAGCCGATGCTTATTCCTCAGGTACCTTCAACTTATTATTCCCTGAGAAAAGAGGTTTACAACCCAAGAGCCTTCCTCCCTCACGCGGTATTGCTCCGTCAGGCTTTCGCCCATTGCGGAAAATTCCCCACTGCTGCCTCCCGTAGGAGTCTGGACCGTGTCTCAGTTCCAGTGTGGCTGATCGTCCTCTCAGACCAGCTACCGATCGCCGTCTTGGTGCGCTCTTACCACACCAACTAACTAATCGGACGCGAGCTCATCTCCAGGCAGCTAGCCTTTCACCCATGGGCACATCCGGTATTAGCAGCCGTTTCCAACTGTTGTCCCGGACCTGAAGCCAGATTCTCACGCGTTACTCACCCGTCCGCCACTATCTCCGAAGAGACCGTTCGACTTGCATGTGTTAAGCATACCGCCAGCGTTCATCCTGAGCCAGGATCAAACTCTCCGTTTTGAAGTGTTCTTGCTCCGACACACTCAAAGTGCATCCGAGCCTCTTGGCTTATTATTTTTGTTTGAGTTTTGGGTTTTCACCCGCCACTTAATTTTTTGACGAGGTTTTTAATTGCTTGGCTTTCAAACTATTGCTTTATCTTGGTTCGGTTGTGTTGGCGCTTTTCTCTCTCGCTTCACACTTTATCTAGAGTAACAACCCGATTTTGCTTTGTCAAGGGTTTTTCAAAAGTTTTTTTGAACTTCCAGATAAATTTGTTTCTAACCCTTGCTGGACAAGCTTTTCAAGGCTTTCGAAATTTGTAGGCTTTCAAACTTATCTATATATTGATACTGTGTGTTGGTTCGGCGTTGCTAAGTTAATTGTTTTTTAGCACTACTCTGTAAGTATAGCCACAATATTGAGATTAAGCCATCTCCTGAACGACCGTAGGACTTACGGAATAATTTTTCTTAAAGGGGGGGGCTACGAAGATGGGGGGAGCTGCAACGCATAAAATCCTCAAAATATCGTTGAGGTTGTGTAAGTCCTGTAAGAGACTGGCTGATTCTACTTACGTACTGCTGGACGAGGAGGAGAAAAAAGTTGACTGGAAAAAATTGGCTTTATTTTAGAAGTCTCTTAAAACCATTTATAGAAACGTAAAAATAGTACAGAATAAGCCAATAAAAACTTGCAACGAGGTGCATAAAGTGAAACTGAGAGAATTATTAGCAACTGTCGATAATGTCGTACTACCATCCGAACACCCTGCATTAGATTTGGAGATCCGGGGCTTGAAAACAAATTCCCACGCTTGCGGTGCGGGAGATTTATTTATTGGAATGCCTGGAACACGGGTGGATGGTGGAGATTTTTGGCAAAGTGCGATCGCCTCAGGTGCTGTAGCTGCGGTGATTTCACCGCAAGCTATACAAAAGCATCCACCCACAGCAGAAGCTTGCGTTATTGCGGCTGAAGACATGATTCAAGCTTGCGCTCAGCTAGCCAGTAGTTTTTATGATTACCCCGGACAAAAACTCAAACTTGTGGGTGTTACGGGTACAAATGGCAAAACCACAACAACTCACCTAGTAGAACATTTCCTAAATCAAGCCAATTTTCCTACAGCGTTAATGGGTACACTGTATACTCGTTGGAAAGATTTTTTACAAACCGCAGTTCACACAACACCTTTTGCTGTGGAACTGCAACAGCAATTAGCCGCTGCTATAGATGCTGGAAACGATTATGGAGTGATGGAAGTGAGTTCCCACGCTCTCGCCCAAGGTCGAGTGATGGGTTGTCAGTTTGAGGTAGGAGTGTTTACGAATTTGACTCAAGACCATCTAGACTTCCATCGAGACATGGAAGATTACTTTGGAGCCAAAGCTTTATTATTTAGCCCAAACTATCTTAAGGGTCGAGCAGTCATCAATGCTGACGATCCTTACGGTCAAAGATTAATTGCATCACTCAATTCAGAACAAGTTTGGAGTTACAGTGTTAGCGATCGCAATGCAAACCTGTGGATGAGTAACCTGAACTATAAACCTGATGGAGTAAGTGGTATGCTGCATACACCAAAAGGTGAAGTCGCTTTTCGTTCACCACTTGTCGGTCAATTTAATTTAGAAAATTTATTAGCAGCTGTTGGAGCAGGTTTACACTTGGGGTTAGATTTACAACTAATAGCGTCAGCAATAAATGAGTTTCCTGGAGTTCCGGGAAGAATGGAAAGAGTACAAATAAGTTCTATGCAGGACATTAGCGTAATTGTCGATTATGCCCATACTCCAGATAGTTTGGAGAACTTGTTGAAAGCTTCACGTCCCTTCATTCCTGGTAAAATGATTTGCGTTTTTGGGTGTGGGGGAGATCGCGATCGCACCAAGCGTCCAAAAATGGGTAAAATTGCTGCCGATCTATCTGATGTACCAATAGTAACCTCAGATAATCCCCGAACTGAAGATCCAGAAAAGATTTTACAGGATATTTTGGTAGGGATTCCAGAAACAGCGAACCCAATCGTCATAGGCGATCGAGCAACTGCAATTAGGAGTGCTATTTTACAAGCACAATCGGGAGACGGGGTTTTACTTGCTGGTAAAGGTCATGAAGATTACCAAATTTTGGGAACCGAAAAAATTCACTTCGATGACAGAGAACACGCACGCAATGCTTTACAAGAAAGGATGAAAACAAAGAGTGAAGAATAAAGGATAAGGACTGAGAATGAAGAGCAGGAAATATCCTATACTTCATTCAGACTTAATAAAAATGTCCTTACTTTACCTTAAACTTTATTGTTTTTGCCTTCAGTTCATCCTTAAAAGGCTTTACTCATGAATGTTTCTTTACCTCAGGATCTGTCTGTATATCAGTTGGCTTTAAGTGTGGAAGGACCGCCCCAACCACTGTCTCTCGGTCTTGGGACTTTACTATCAATGATCAGGTCACAAATTGATTTGCTAATTGAACAGCAGATTGCAGCTACATTATGGGTAAAGCTACCACCAGGAAAAATTTGGCACTCAGAAATTCAACGTTATTATGAACAAAGAACATCTAATACCATATCTACCGCTCAAAGTGAACTGATAGATAGAAAAGACGTTACGGAGACAAGCTATATTGAGGATCGGCTCTCCACGTTTTCTGAATCCTCCTCTTCTTATATTCAAGTAGAAAGCTTACCAAATAGTAAGCTGCGGCGAGAATACTTTGTCATGGTGTTATCGCCCAATTTCTGTAGTTTAATTTTAGCTTATCGACCTTTAAAAAGACGGAAAAACAAGACACAAGGAAAGGCAAATAGCCGAAAAAATCTTCTCTTACCTGCCATAACTTCCTTTGATGGAAAAGTCATTCAACAAATATTAAATAGATTACGATCATCCCTATTAGATACCTCAAAATCAATAGATTTAACCGATCTGATTTGTCCACCAATTTCCGATCCAAATCTCATTAATCAACTTTTGACAAAACAGATCCAGTATCAAGATAGAATGAATCGTCAAATAACAGCAAAACGTCTGGTTAAAGTAAAACAACAGAATCGAAAACTTTATGAAACCGCGCAACTCAAAGATGAATACTTGAGCCATGTTTGTCAAGAGTTACGTACACCGATAACACATATGAAAACGGCGCTCTCGCTTTTAAATTCCCCCAATTTAAAAGCCCCCCAGCGACAGCGTTATTTACAGATGCTTAATACTCAATGCGATCGCCAAAATGCTTTAATATGTGGTGTATTAGACTTAGTACAGCTAGAACGCCAATTGGAGCGATTGCCACTAGAACCAGTACGTCTTGCAGAACTCATTCCAGGAGTTGTAAGTACTTATCAACCTATAGCTAAAGAAAAAGGTATTATGTTAGCTTACACCGTACCTACAGACATTCCACCTGTTTGGTGCGTTAGTGGTGGGTTAAGACAAATCACAATTAACTTACTTTCCAACAGTATTAAATTTACTGCCAACGGAGGAGAAGTTTGGGTAAGAGCACGAGTTCACAACGAGTACGTTCAATTAGAATTTCGCGATACGGGTATTGGTATTGCCGAAAGTGAAATTCCTAGCATTTTTGAACGCTTTTACCGAGTCCGCTCAGCCGGTATAGATGATTCTAATGGAGTTGGTTTAGGTTTAACAATTGTACAACTATTGCTATGGCGTAGTGGTGGTTCTATTTCTGTCAAAAGTAAACTGTATGAAGGTTCTACTTTTACAGTGCAGTTTGCTATTGCTTCTGAAAACAATCAGTTAATAACTCCCATTGCTTGACAGGGGGAACGAGGAGGAGTGTGTTGATTGTTGTTGACTTCCAATGGTAGAAAGATGGTCAAAACTTCACCATGACGGGGACGTTCGCGGACAATCAATTTACCACCAATAGCTTGAAACAAATGCTTGGTTGCATGGAGGTTAAGACTAATAGTACCTGTTTCCGGTTGGAACATCAGCAGTTGACCGAGTGCTTTTCGGATCGGTGGAGTACATGGGGAAGTGGAAGCTTTATCATTATTTGCCATCAGGGGTAGAGGTAATAATTGCAACTTTAATTGGTCGCCGGCTGGAATCACCTGTACTTGAATATGGCTACCTGCAGGTAAGCTGCGGGTAAAGTTTTCCATTAATCCTGTCAGCACCCGATCCAACATATTAGGATTGCTAACCACCATTGGTAGTTCTTGAGGTAGGACAACATCCAAAGTTAAGTTTCTCCTGTCTGCAGCTTGTTGCCAACGGGGGATACTTTGCTGCAAGACTCGATCCAAAGACATTGCAGTGAGCTGGGCATTAGTGGATTTTTCAGAAGCAGATGTTTCTAGTTCTGCTGCTCTAAACAATAATTCCATGCGATCGATTTGCTCGGTACATTCGCGATCGATCAGTTCTAAACGCTTGATAACGTTAGGAGGTAAATTGCGTTGTTTCAACAACAGACGAGTTGTGGTGCGAATGGTTGTTAGCGGTGTACGGACTTCATGAGCAAATGCTTGCAACAATTCTACATCGCTACGGTGAGAAGCAGAAGGAGCGGGAGACGGGGAGATAGGGAGAGGCTGAGAAACACTTTCTACCTGTTCTTGTGGTTCTGGTAAATGTGTTAACAACAAGCGGCTAAACTCCATCACCATGTGATAGTCCGGCTGGCTTGGATAATATTTTTGTACTACTTCTTCTAAGTCAGCAAACAAGTCAGGATTGCTTAACATAACTCGCGCACCTAACGCTCGCCATGCTTGTTCGACAACTTCAGAATCAAATGAAAAACAAAAAGTTTTATTACCGTTTTTATATTCTGCTAAAACCAGCACAAGTCTAAAATTTTCTGTAAAAACTAGGCAAAACTGCTCTCCAGTGAGCGGATCTGCTTCTAATAAAGGTAATATAGTTTCTTGAGAAGCAATTTCATCTACTACAGCAATAGCACCGGGCATTTCAAATGGCATGAGGGCCAAAGGATTAAACGGCTTTGCTGTAAAAGTAACTGTCTGCAAGCTTTGAGCTAGCTTGGGATCGCTAAGTATGGGTGCTGGTCCTGATAACACTAATCCTTGGCTAATTTCAGGTGAAATTGTTGCCAAACTTTTTGACAGCAGTTGTTCTGTAGCTGCTATGCTCACGCGCCACTGCTGTTCGGCTTTGGCAGAAGAGCATTCAGTCGCACTGGGTTGACTGTTGACTAATATTTCGCTCAGACTCGGCAATATCCATTGGTACACAAGTTTTCACCCCTTTCAAGAGCCACTGACACATATTAGGGCTGGCATTGACTACTACCTATGAGGTTATACTCATTTGTATATTGATGAAAGTCGTATAACCGAACAACTTAGGGGCAATTTCCAATCATGATGCAACATTAATTTAGGAATCTTCCCTTATAATGCCCTTCTTCCTAGGCAAAAGCTTCCCACCCCGTAGGATAATTTTTATTTGGTGTCTGTAGTAAAGGCAACTTGGAGCTTGCACTTTTCAACGTAAGTTGTATTGCGATCGCTAAAATTCCGAATATGTATTAAAAAATACATAGATCGAGTCTTGATTTATACTGACAAAATAAGATAAGAAATGCCAAGTTTGTTTTCCATATCAGTTACATTATCAAGAAAGACAGAGGGCAGATTCGCTAGAGGCATTTATGGAATACTGGCTTTTGCAAGGCGACCCGTGAGCGAATGTTCAAAAGCTTGAAGATAAAAGAGACTTGTATAAGTGATTTAGGATGACTATATTTTCTTAGCAGAAGTTAGTGAAATTATCTGAAAAGTAAGCAATTTTAAATATAAAAGATTTCTCGGTAAAACTTAATAAATAAAATTTAAGTTGATTTGAAGGTAAAAGTAGAAAGTCTTGAAAAGTCACGTGTAACCATTAAGATTAATCTATATTGAACTTTACTACTTTTACCTCTAAACGTAAGCAAGCCACATAACAACACCTGATAACCTAAGTAAGCAATATTACTAAATAATTTAACCTTTTGCTTGTGTACGCCACTGTTTTTGAGTGAAAACAAACATGATGATAGCTAGCAATACATAAGGTGTTACTGTTGACGGTTCTGGTACTGACTTCACATCAGGAGGTGAGGTTCCTACAGGTGGGGTTCCTACAGGTGGGGTTCCTACAGGTGGAGTTCCTACAGGTGGGGTTCCTACAGGTGGTTGGCTAATATCCGGTGTGGGAATGGGATTAGGAGGTGTTCCAGAAGAGCTATCTCCATCGCCCCCCAACAAGAAGGGAAGTAGAGCTAACAACCCAAGTAAATAGGTGTAATTAAAACCGCCACCACCCTTTGTAACAACTTCTCCTGCTGAGAGGTAAGAAACAACTTCTCCTCCCATATCTGGCTCTAATGTCAATACCGAAGACTCCAAGTCAAAAACGTCTCCCAAAAGACCTTCCCCTTTAAGATAGTCATCAGCAACTTGTAAATTTGGACGCCCCATATTTTCGCCACCACCTTCTCCAAAGAAAGGCATGGAGAGAACTTGAAGAAGGTTTTGTTGGAGCTGGTCTTCATCTCCACTATTTAAGGCATGCATTGCACGAGTAATGTGCGACCAGTAATAATTTTCTGCTTGTGGTTCTAGCCCTAAAGCTTTAAACTGCTGTTTGAGATTCGGGATTTTAGCGGCTTCCTCCATCAGCAAACGCCCGTAGGACTGTTTGAGATTCAACAATCCGTTGCGAGGACTTAAAGAATCACCTTTTCCCTGCAAGGGTGCCCAGTAAAATTTCTGAGTAATTTGTCCCAAACCCTTTACTGGTTCTCTGCTAGCTGCATATCCTAAAACATATCGATGTCCATCCATGATGAAAGGGTTATCATCTTGCCAGAATGAGGCGTAGGGAATCCGTTCAAGACGTTCGGGCTTGTTGCCATAATAACTTGCAAATAGACGGAAATTCTCTTCTCCCCCAGCTGCACGTATCAGCAATTGGTGAGCGTTAGGTCCGTTATTCGATTCCACTAATTGCTGGAGTATGGCTCCCGTCTTGTTGCAAGAAGGACCAAACCCTACACTACATTCAGCAATACCTCGCATTTGGTCTAAATTCTGTCCGGAAAGCTGATATTGGAGATAATTCCCTTCTAAACCATTTTGAATTCCATAGGGTCCAACGTTCAGTTGAGCTGAAGCTTCTTGGGGAGCAGTCATGACTGCTGCTAACGATGAGGCTGCAAAAGCGATTGATTTAACTGTTGATTTTTTCAAGGACATTCACCTCCATTTAATGATGTGATTACAAACCAGTTGAAGAAATTGTGGAAGAATTTAAGTTTTGAGGAGAATTGATATTGATTGTAATTCCCGAACCCTTAAGTTTTTCCCCTTTAACAGGGTGGAATAGAACAAATGCACGATTGGGTTGATCGAAGAGATATCCACGAGGAGAGGCTTGTACCTTACCTTCTTTAACCAAAGAGATAAAAGTCTCTAGATACCTCTGTATGCTCTGAAGATTGCTCGGCTTCGCTTTCGTATGATTCTGAAGGAGGAGCATAAACAGTTCCAAACTGCGGTTTTCTTGTCCCTCCATGAGACTACCTTCTTCTAAAAAGGAAGTGGCTACTAGCTTCCCTTCTACTTGCTGAACTTTTAAGAGCGTGTAATAGCGCCCTTGCTTTCTAGGATCGCTTGCATAACAAGACCAAGAACCATCTGCGTTCTCTGTAAAGCCCTGTTGAGCAAGGTAACCAAGAGAGGATGGGTTTTGCTGGTTTTGTATGGGAGGCAATAAATTTTCTACCGTATCAAAAGCACAAATCTTTTCTGCTGTTTTTTCTTGAGGAACTACTGTAGCCTCTTGTGCTATTGAGACATTAGACATAACAGCTAACGTAGATATTGAAAAAACAAATGTACTAAACAGATGAACAAGCATATTATTCATGTGTTTTTTTTCCTTATAAATAAATTATTTGCAGATAACCTGCTGTTTTTTTTGAGTAAGTGTTCATATTTGGTTTCACATTTATTGATTCAATTATGCATATACTATTTCCGGATTTACATGAATTTCCATATAAATCTTTAAAAGAATGTATAAAATCAAGCTACCTTCACAAAGTAGCTGTAGCATTTTTAATATTGTCTAACCGTATAAAAACAAATTTTTTTTCTAAAAATTTAAATATTCTTTATAGAAATTCCTCCTGATAAACTAAATATTGAGGTTGTCAAGCTTTTTTCTTTACAAAACTTCTTAAGAACTTTAACGAATAAAGTACTAATACTTAAAATTTTAAGGTAAAAATAGTACTGCGTATTTTTTGAAATTGAAGTGCCAATTGTAAAGCTAATTTTGAACTACTGATATCAAGTTTAAAGTTAACTTTATAAATAATTTCTCAAAAAGCTTTTTAAAAAAGCTAATAATATTGCTGTCATTTCCTTGATAGAAAAAGATTATATTTAAGTGTGATTTCAATCACAGCAGCGAGGAAATTTATTTGTTCAAAAAATGCCTTTCTATTTTCGATAAATATCTTTTTTAATAGAAAAATAGAGAAGTTGGGGGTTAGAAAGGAGTGACGTCAGAATGAAGCTAGCTATGCTGAAAGCAGAGGACAGCTTGCTAACTTATCAGTCATGAATTACTGGTGGTTACCGATCGCTGGTGAATCGAGTCCGACAGACAAATCTTTTGCACTCTGGGAACCATAGCCTGCAGCAGTGCGAAAGCGTCTTTAATAGGAGATAGGGTTATCAATCCCCGAGCGCCGTCAAAGCTTCTACTAATTTCTGAATATGTTCGAGTTTGTGAGTAGCCATCACAGAAATCCGTATCCGACTGGTGGGAACGGTAGGGGGACGAATAGCAGGAGCAAAAATGCCATAAGATTTAAGATGCTCTCCCACTTTTAGAGCATCGCCTGCATTTGACAATTGAAAGCACAAGATGGGTGACTCAGAAGGTAGCAATTTCAAATTGGGTAGGTGTCGTTGCACTTCTTGTTTAAGGTAAGCAACGTTTTGCCATAATTGGATACGACGTGGGGGTTCCTCCAAAACTATTTTTAGTGCGGCTAGCGCTGCTGCAGTATCAGCAGGTGACAGTGCTGTAGTATAAATCCAACTAGGGGCGCGGTTTCTCAAGTAATCTATTAAAGTTGCACTTCCTGCTACATAGCCGCCCAAACTACCCAAGGCTTTACTTAAAGTGCCAATTTGAATTAACTGTTTTCCCCCACACCCAAAATGTTCAACGCAACCCGCACCAGTTTCTCCAAGCACTCCAGTTGCATGGGCTTCATCTAAAAGCAACATACAACCAAATTGGTCAGCTAGCTCTAAAAGTGCAGGTAAAGGACACAAATCGCCATCCATGCTAAAGACACTATCGCTGAGAATTAGGCAACGTCGGTAGTTTTGGCGAGATTGACTCAATTGAATTTTTAAATCTTCAACATTACAGTGGCGGTATTCTATGATGGCAGCACCACTGAGACTTGCTCCATTTTTTAGGCTCGAATGGTTGTATTGATCCGATAAAATTAAATCTCGCTTGCCCACGAGTGCATTGATAACACCCAAGTTTGTTAAATAACCCGAACTGAAAACGACTGCATCTTCTGTTTGTTTGAGGAATGCGATCGCTTCTTCTAAATCTCGATGTAGTTGGCGATGTCCGCTCAGTAACCTCGAACCAGTGCTACCAGTACCAAATTCTTTCAATGCTGCTGCTGCTGCCATCACGAGGCGTTCATCACCAGCTAGCCCTAAATAATCATTACTGGCAAAATTTATTACCTCTCGTCCTTCTAGAACAACTGTGGCACCGGGGCGACTTTGAATAGTTTGTACGGTACGATACCAGTCAGCACGGTGAATAGTTTCTAGAGATTGTTCCAACCACGAATAGGGGTTACCAGACATACTAAACAGAGGGGTGTTTGTTTTCCCCTCCAAGATAAAATAAGATTGGTGCAAACTACGACACAAAACGTCGTTCCTAAGTGTTTTAACAACAAAAAACTTCAGTAAAACCAACTGAGGTCATTGGGAGCGTCTCACCGACGGCGATTGCCTCCGGCACGCTTCGCGAACGCCACTCGTTACGAATAAAACAAACAAGTAAAATTTCCTTTCTTTGTGCCCATTTGAACGTAAAGACTTGAAGCATGACCTTGGAATCAAGCCAGAGTTGGAGGACAGTAGCCCAACCCATTGATAAATTGTTCTCGAAATGCTCTAATATCCTCAGGTTGTGGGCTGCCATGAGAAACGACAGCAACTTGGTATCGATGCATAACTTCAACCGGATGATATCCAACTTCCAAACTTTCCAAAGCCATGCTGACGCGCTTTGATGGGGAGTGAGGAGTTCCTATTTCATTCAAGAAAGCCTTGAGATCTCCATCTAACTGAGGAGGGATAGAAGATCTTAGTTTAATTTTAATAACCCAGCCATCAATTTGACTGATTACAGTAATAAAGCTAACAGAGATTTGCGGTTTCCCACGTAGGAATTCAACGAGCCTCAGTGTGAGGGTAGTATTCGCTAAATAGTAAAGGTATTCCATAACAGTGCCCGGTAAAGAAACCAATTCGCCGTTTTGAATTGGGGTTGGTTAACTTTAAAATTAGGAAAACAATTTGAGGAACTTGTGGGGATCTCGCATTCTCGAGTAGAAGGATTGTGATTCTTGAACCCACCGTGTAAACAGCTTTCCTTGTAAAGGGAACTGATGTACTACTATAAGCTGATAAGCGCAAAGACGGTATGTGCTCAACACGTACCGTCTTTGCGCTAACTGTAGCATTCGGCAAAGTATCGCGTACCTGTAATTAATTTTCTATTTCATGTTGTTGAGAATTTTGAAGAGCGGGAGAATTAGGGGAGATGGAATAAGGGTACTCAAGTGATGAATCTAAGTGGGCTTGGGGAGTCTGTTCTAAAGTTGCTTCACCAATAGCACAACTGAAGTATGATTCAAAAAGTTTGTCGTAGTTGGATGCAACCGCTAAAAATGCTCCCCCCAAAATATATATAGGTAAAGGTAACTGAAATTCTTTGATCCAGTCAAAAAACTCTGCTAGAGCAAACAGTACTAAAAAGCAAGCCAACCAGACTCTCATGCCTCTATCCTAGAATTACAACAACTTCACTTATTGTAATTGAGGCTTAATAAACACATCCGACAAGCCGAGTCAAAAAATAGGAACTTTGTTTTAGGTTAATTTTTCTTGCAGTTTATAGAATGATTACCGTATAGTGGTATACACAAAATACAGAGTGCGAGATGTAGAATCTATAAGCCTATAAAACTTGGCTCACGTAAGTGCAAGACTAAACACAGAAACCATAACAAGAACGGGAATAACCGTACTAAACTTGAGTTTCCTTGTCTTAAGCATTTCAACACAATGCACCGGGATAACAAAAGGCCATAGAGCGGTTGTGATGATAAATATAATGAACGATAAGAACTTATCTTCTGGAGAAGAATGGGGATGGCGGAGACTGAACTTTAACCAACTCATAAAAAAATAGGCTGTCATTAAAAGGTAACCAATAACTATTGCAAGTTGCATCTTGTTCACTGCTGGCACTCCTTTAGTTGTACAGGATTCAGAAATAAAAAGTTAACTCTGCTATTAGAGAGACTGATGCTAGAAGTTAGCAAATAAGGGATATACGTCAGAATTAAGCGCTGACTATTTACTTATTATTCATCTAAATATTAATATATCGATTGAAACCTCTCAAACCGTAGTTACACTTATTTTTCAGACTTTTCCTGGGTTTCCGGAATTTTACTGATTCATCATCACAACCTGATTTTTGTATTTTTATTTATTAAACGGATATTATAGTTAATCGTAACAATCTTATTTGTGTTGTTATCTATATTTTTAAAATTTTCTAAAGAAAATTCATATATCGTAAGTTAAGTAGAGGTAAACTCCTCAGACTTAAGAGATAAGTTTTAACAGTATTGGGCGAGCGGCGAACTGTACTGAACGACTCCCTTTTCGCTCTAAAATTACTGATTTTTGTGGCGTGGGCGATAACTACCGAGCCCTATAAAGCCTTATATTAAGCCCGGTTAAAGACTTATTATAAAGACCGCAGCTTTGTAGGGTGTAGGGTGCAGGGAGAAAGAAGATTTTAAGCTTTTGCACATATCTCCTTTTTTATAACTAATTACCCGGACATGATATGACAGGTCATCTTCTGATAGGAAGGGAGGAGTATAAAGCTTTTAGTATAATCCATGACTAATTTACCAAAACTTATTAAAACCCGGTTTTTTAAAAAACCAGGTTTTGCAAAGCAGCACGTTTTATGTTTAATGATGTCTTTTCACTTAAAACAAAGGAGATATGTTAGCTGTTTCTCGCTAAATAACAGAAAACAGTCAAAAGGTGTGAGATCTGCTACAAACGGGAACTCAAAAATTAGAATTTGATAACGGGCGGTAGCTATAGCAAGAATTGGTGTCTTTCTGTATGTATTGTTTGAGATGCTCTATGTCAACAAAGTAGTCAGCAACATCAATTAAACTATCGCTTGTCATTGCTCGTATGCTAACAACTTCAACTCGAATTCCCTGATAAGTCAGAGCATTGACAGCATATGCTAAATCTCCATCACCACTCACTAACACCGCAGTATCGTAATAAGGAGCTAAATTTAGCATATCTACAGCAATTTCTACGTCCAAATTAGCTTTTTTGGAACCATCGGGAAGTAAAATGAGATCTTTACTGACTACACGATAACCATTTCGTCGCATCCACAGCAAAAAACCCTGTTGTTTCTCGTTATTGCGATCCATACCAGTGTAGAAAAAAGCACGCAAAAGCCTTGCATTCTCTGTTAAACAACAAAGCAATTTTGCATAATCAATTTCAATGTTAAGTTGTAAACCTGCATGGAATAAGTTGGAACCATCTATAAAAATAGCAACTCGACCGCGATCGGAATTACCAAAAATGTATTTATCAAATGTCATATCTGAAAATTTGAGATCGTTCTCTTTATTATCACTTTGCCAATTTGATTTGTCTTTTTCTTTGATTAATCGGTATTGATTTTTTTCTTTGTTAAAAGCTGATATATTCATTTATACCTCGTAATTACCAATTTGATAAATTTCTCAGAAATGTTCATTTTGAGTGCAAGGTAAAAGTAATAAGTAGGACATGAAACTTAAAGTATTTTATCCTTCTTCTACATTTTACCTCTTTTTTCTTATTTGCCTCGGTTTCCTTTAGGCTTTATATAGATAGCTGCTTTCTACTCAAGCCACTTGTCCGTTTACCCAATCTTATTGGCGATTCCTCTTGCTCTAATTTTATTTTAAGAAATCAGCTATTCTGAATGTCAGAAGGTATTTGTGCTGTTTCTAGTGAAAGTCGGAAAAAAGCTAATAGAGTTACTACGCCTTCCTTTTATTTTTCGACCTCAGTAAACTCTAGAGGCTACTTTATGGTATCGCAAAGTACACATATACTTGTTTTTGTATTAAAAGCTTACAAGATTGACTGCTCATCTCTGTCTTTCTACGGTAAGTGACAGACTACTGTCAATAGTCTTTTGTAGAAAGGTTTCAACTAGAAAAAACTACTTAGTAAAGCTTTTACTAACTAGAAATTTTTCTACATTTGTCTGTATCTAAATAAAGTATTTAATTCATTGTTAGCAAATAACTCAAGCACATTTTTTATATGTCATAATTTTTATTTCCCTAATTTTTTAGTTAAATCTTTTAAACAACTTCTTCAAAATTATTAATAAAACGAGGTTTATGTAAAGAGTTTCGGAGTGTAGCATTTCTCCTTTTCTTGCAATTGGTTTGCAATTGATGGAGTAGAAACCGCAAATTCTGTATCTTGAGGGGGCATTTAAATTATGCCTTAGAATAAAGTAGCAGACCACAAAAGATAGGGAAAGTACCTACTCTAATCAATAATGTGCGTCAAACGAGTGTTAAAAATACTCATTCATTGCAAAGGTTGCCTAAATTGTATCAAACCTTTCTTCAATGTCAACTAAAATTCAAAAAGAACTATTAGTAAAGCTTATCTTGTTGGCAAACGCAAAGTAAAAGCAGTCTGACCGACTGGTGTTGGGTCAAGAGTTAAGTCCCCACCGTGATATCTCGCAATTTCCCTCGCTAGACTCAGCCCCAATCCTACACCATCAACTTTACGCGTTCTGGCAGGATCGCCGCGATAGAAACGGTCAAAAATTCGTTCGCGATCGCCAGGTAGGATGTTTTGAGAGGAATTGCTAATCGTGACAAACACAGTTCCAGCTTGCTGGTAACCGTGAATTTTTATCCAACCTTCTGGAAGATTGTATTTGATAGCGTTACTGAGGAGGTTTTGTAAACTTTGAGTGAGTAAATCGCGATCGCCCCAAGCACGCAATTCAGGGGGAAATGATGTTTGAACGTGTAAGTGCGGTGCAAGCAATTCTATATCTTCCGTCATTTCAATTAAGAGTTGAGATATATCTACCTCTACTTGATGCAAACTCATTTGCCCGGTATCAGCTAGAGACAGCAGTAACAGTTTACGCACGATCCCGCTAAAACGCTGTACCTCGTCTAACAAATTACTCAAATTTTGTTGGATTTGAGAACCAGGTTCTGCTTGTTGCAAAGTTTGTTCTAACTCGCCTTGCAAGATAGCGAGTGGGGTTTTCAATTCGTGAGCAGCGTCCGCACTAAAACGAGACGCTTGTTTAAAACTGCGTTCGAGGCGTTCCAACATCTGGTTAAACACTTCAATCAACTTGACAAATTCAACATCAGTTGTACCAAGAGGAACCCTTTGATCCAGCCCTTTGACAGTTACCTGCTCAATGGCTTTATTGAGTCTCCGAATGGAATGCAAGGTACTACCAGATATCAACCATGCACCTCCGGCGACTAAAAGAAGCGCACCAGGTATTGACACGAGGAAGATGTTGCGGATCGCAACCATTTCTCGATCGACAGCGTTTAAGCTGACTGCGATCGCAACTAAGGTATGCGGAAAAGTGACTGCACCAATACGCCAGGTTCCCTCTGTTGTTTGTTGGGTGACAAATCGTGGAGGGGGAGGTGGTTCACCTAAAGAACGACGATAACGCCGTGGCGGGAAAGCGCCCGCCTTTGGCGATCGCGATTCTTCTGGTGGAGGTTGTTGTTCTCTTTGTGGAGATAGAGGATTTTCCCTATCTGGCGGTGGAGGTACGCGAAAAAAATGGGGACGAGGAGACCACAAGTTGTTGGTTTTCAATCCAACCGACCAGGAATGAGATTGGTAAAGGATGGAACCATTTCTGTCCATTACTAAAAGTGCAACAGGCGTTTCTGCATCAGTTTTCAATTCGCGTTGTATAAAACTTTCATAAGACTGCCACCGATGGTAAAATCGCGGGCTAGCTACTAGAAATAGGCGATTTTCTAATTGTGCATCAAGGCGGCTGCGTTTGGCATCAGAAATTTGCCACCAAGCAGTTACCCCAAATCCAATGAGGGTACTGCCAGCAAGGGCGGCAGATAATAGAGCAATTCGGAGACGAAACGAACGAAGTTGCACGATCAAGACTCTGGCTTACAAAAACGATACCCAACTCCCCGCACACTTTCAATCCCATCCGAGCCGCCAATCAAGTCTATTTTTTTGCGGATTCTTTGAATACATACATCAACTACATTTGTATTGGGGTTAAAATCATATCCCCAAACATGTTCTAAAATTTGCGTGCGAGTAAGAACTCTTCCGGGAGAACGCATCAAGTATTCCAAAAGGTTGAACTCGCGAGTCGTGAGTTCCACAACCTGCTGATTGCAGGTGACTTCTCGCGTAATGCGATCCAATTTAATTGAACCGACGCAAAGTAGGTTTTGGCGATCGCCAGTACTTCGACGGATCACAGCATGAATGCGAGCAACCAACTCTTCCACAAAAAAGGGTTTGGCAATGTAGTCATCGGCTCCAAGGTTAAGCCCTTCAAGTCGGTCATCTAGTTCATTACGAGCTGTCAGTAAAATGACTGGTACATTCCGCCCTGCGCGACGCAAATGTTTAAGGATAGAAAGCCCATCCTTACCCGGTACCATAATATCCAGTATGAGGGCATCGTACTGATTCTCCATGGCGCGAATATATCCCTCATCACCATTATCACAGTAATCTACAACAAATCCCTGTTCTTTCAACCCAGCTTGAACAAAATTGGCAATTTTTGACTCATCTTCAACAAACAGGACGTTCATATAATTTAAATTTTAGATTTTAAATATTACATTAAGAAATTCTTATTTTCTCTGATTCTTACCTAAATAGCTGTCAACTTTTTTCGGATCGATCTAACCTTCTAGCACACTTTTATTACCTATTGAAATTACAAAACTGTAATTTAGATGTGCGGGAAGCTGTCATTTAAGGCTGGCTCAATACAAATATCACCACATCCAGTAGGGATACGAGCAACGGGGTAAGGGAAATCTTTCTCTTCCCCGATTACCTAGCAACGCCAATTGTCTTCCTCTTACATTCTAAGAAACGATTGTGTACTCCCATACAGCAGAAACGATCGACTTGAGGACTGGGGATTGAATGCGAGGCATTAATCACCAACCTTAAATCCCTGAATTTGTTAACTTTACATTTCTTGAAAAATTAACTTTTATGAAAATTCATCGCTTGTTAGTTATAGCGGCTGTTCCTATTTTGATTAGTGCTTGCAGTTTGGCAGGTGCTGGCAGTTCGACAGCAAATAATTCGGATCGCATAGCACAGGATTCATCTCAACCGGGCGAACAACGAGGGTGGAGAGGACGACGACGCCTAAATTTTGCTGAAGCTGCTCAAAAGTTAGGAGTCACTGAAGCAAAGTTAAAAGAAGCTTTAGGTGTGCCATCTACCGATACTGAGACGAACGAAAATGGGCGTCCGCGCCGTCCTCGGTTGGATATTAGGGGCGCTGCTGCAAAGTTGGGTGTCACGGAAGAACAGTTGGTTAACGCATTGGGGCTACCACCGCGTCCAAATTTTGCAGCAGCAGCCAAGAAATTGGGAGTAACAGAAGAAAAGTTGAAGGAAGCTGTAGGAGTTCCCACCAATGCCACAGATTCATCAAACCAAGATCGACCCCGTCGCCCGCGCGTTGATATCAAAGGGGGTGCTGCAAAGTTGGGCGTGACTGAGGAAGAATTAACCAATGCATTAGGGATTCCGCCACGTCCTCCCTCTCAACAGTAGGGACAAGAGAAACTCATATGGCATTTGATTCAATCCAGCCTGGAACCTCCACGCCTTTTAAAAAAGCTCCTGTAAACCAATGGTTAACAAAATGGCTAATTGGTTTACTCATTTTAACGACTTTAGGGGGAGGAACCTACCTTGCTTACAATCAATTGGTTGCGGTTCAACGCCAAGAAGCGCGACGCAAATTACAAACCGTTTCTGTCGAGAGAGCCAGTTTACCCATCGCGATCGCCGCTAACGGTACTATTCAACCCAAACAATCAACTAATGTTAGCCCTAAAAGTTCGGGGCGACTCAAGAAATTACTGGTAGAAGAGGGGGATTTTGTTAAAGAAGGGCAAATTTTAGCATACATGGATGACTCCAACTTCCAAGGACAGCTACTGCAAGCTAAGGGGCAACTGACTTCTGCTCAAGCAAACCTTAAAAAAGTCATGGCAGGCAATCGCCCCCAAGAAATTGCCCAAGCACGAGCACGCTTGCGCGAAGCACAAGCGAACTTAAAACGTTTAGAAGCAGGTAATCGTCCGGAAGACATTGCCAAAGCCCAAGCGGAAGTTAGGAAAAATGAAGCGCTGATAGCGCAAGCCCAGTCCCGACTCGATTTGGCACAAGCACGGGTAAAGCGGTTGCAAAGCCCTTTTCAAGAGGGTGCTGTCTCTCGCGACACTTATGATGAAGCTGTGGCAGAAGAGCGCAATGCAAAAGATAATCTAGAGCAAACCAAAGCAAGTTTAGCTGTGGCAAAACAAGACTTTGCCAAGCAAAACAATGGATATCAGGCAGAGGAAGTCGATCAAGCGCGTGCTCAAGTTGAAGAGGCACAACAAGCTCTAGCTCTTTCTCAAGCAGGAAGTCGCCAAGAAGATATCGAGCAAGCTCGCGCTCAAGTGGTTCAAGCACAGGGTACACTTCGAGATGTTCAAACACAAATAGAAGACACGATCGTTCGTGCTCCCTTTAGCGGAATTGTGACTAAAAAGTATGCCGATCCGGGCGACTTTGTGACTCCAACAACTTCGGGAAGTGATGTTTCTTCAGCCACTTCTTCCTCAATTTTATCACTTGCATCTACCTATCAAGTTGTAGCAAATGTAGCTGAAACTGATATCGCCAAGATTCGTGTAGGACAGTCTGTCACCATTAAAGCTGATGCCTTCAAAGGACAAACTTTTAAAGGAAAAGTTGCTCAAACTGCTGCTTTAGCAACTGTAACATCAAACGTCACCAGCATAGAAGTGAGAGCGGATATCCTTCAGAACTCTCAAAAACTTCTTCCGGGAATGAATGTTGATGTGGAGTTCAACGTTGGTAAATTAAATAACGCACTCGTAATACCAACAGTTGCGCTCGTGCGCCAAGACAATGGAACGGGCGTGCTGGTTTTGAGGGAGAATGGCAGACCCAGGTTCACACCCATCGATCCGGGTGTGACTGTCAATAACAAAACTGAAGTTCGTTCGGGATTGCAGGGTGATGAGAAAGTTGTGATTAGTACTCCACGCAGATCTCAGACAGGAAATCCCTCAGTTTTACCTGGATTGGGTTTTGGCGGAGGAATGGGAGGTGGTCGTAGGGGCGGTTTTCGCTAATTCTCAAAACTGGTTTTCTTGATGGAAATAAATACAAAAAGAGGATTAACAGATGAAGAAACAGTTGACTTTTGCAGCTCTATGCATTGCTACAATTGTCTTTCCCACCATAGCCTCTGCTGGAGAGATTTACAATCGCAGAGATTCTTATCCGCAACAATATAATCGCAATATTAGAGTTGAAAATGTAAGATATACCGCAATAAATCGTTCAGAACAAAGAGATATTCAGCGTCAACGAGTAGCTCTTGAAGCTACAAAAAGACGCTTTCTCCGAGATGGGAGACTCACTCGTCAAGAAAGACAACAACTAGAAAGAATGGAACAGCAACTTGCTCGTAGCATACGTAGTGCCCAACGAGACTAGTTATCTACCACATCATCGCTCGAAATCCCTGACTTTTTTTAAGAAGTTGGGGATTTTGTAGTAAGGAACGAGAATAGAAATTATCCGAGTTTGTCTCATTCTTAATACCCATTGCCTTGTTCTTGCACTTAAGAAGAAACTGTGTTGCACACTTCAGTTTCTTCTGTCGTATTGTGAACGGGTCCTTGAACTATAAGAACAGAGCAAGAAGCGTTGTGCAATACATAATTACTGACACTACCAAGGAACAGCTCGCTTAACCCCCTACGACCGCGCCGACCTACTAAAATTAAGTCAGCGTCCCAGCTGCGTGCGACTTCACAAATTGTGCGACCGGGATCGCCTAAATTCTGAGAAATTTCTGCTCGAACACCTATTTTGTTGGCTTTTTGAGCAAATGAAAACAGCATATTTAGCCTCTCTTGCTTGAGATCTTCCCACTGCTGCATGTATTTATTGACAGCTTCTGTATGTAGTGTTGGGTAAACACTACTAGGTTGCAGCAATACAGGGTTGAGATATCCCGTTCCATCAAAGGGAGAGAGAACGTGCAGTAACATAAGATTTCCATTCACTGCTTTTGTCAAAGTCACTGCTTCATCAAAAACATGTTGTCCAATTTCAGATGTATCAATTGCAACTAAAATTTTGTGGAACATAGAGCTATTTAGGGATAAGGGATAAGGGGCAATGGGAATTGGGGATTCATTATGAGTACTTCTTTCTTGTCCTTTTTTCCGTTTGTCCCGCATTTATAGTTTTAAATAAAGAAGTTGAGGATTTTGTGAGGAGGTAAGTAGAGGCGCAAGGCATGGCGTCTCTCAAGTCATTGATGGAATTTGGAAGGTTTTCAATATGTCAGTGTTATTACATAACTCTATCTTGTCTGTACTTAAGTAAGAATTCTCAATTAAGTAATATTTAGAAGTACAAAGTTTTTCGGAAAATTATCGAATTTCTATCCTAATTTTAAGATCGTAACGCCATACTTATATGGAGAGTATTTCAATCAGCAACTAAAAAGTTTCTTAAATTTTAATTAATTTTTAATCATGACAACCTTAAAATCTTGTGTTTCATCTTGTCGGTACTGTCGTTATTACACACCACAAGGGTTGCGTGGGGGTACGTGTGGATTGCTGAATGTATCAGTAAAATCAGAGTGGAAAGCTTGCTCTTTATCTGCTCCATCTTTTGGGTATAGAAATCAACAAGAGGCTGAAAAATTGGTGCTGGTAACTGCAAAAGCTTAATTTAATTGCAATAAAGAATTTATTAAGCTACAATTACGGATTGTCTGTCTAACTTCCTGCTCGGATCAGGTAGAAGACGATATAAAAGCTGGGCAGCTTGTCAACACCCTGTAGCTCAGCTACCTGTACGGCAACTTCAAGGACAATTCCATGACCTACGCAATTATTGAAACTGGCGGCAAACAAATAAAAGTCGAGCCAGGACGCTTTTACGATATTGAATTGCTTTCTGCTCAACCAGATGAAAAAGTCACGATAGACAAGGTTTTGTTGGTGCAGCACAATGGAGAATTGAGCATTGGACAGCCACTTGTGACAGGAGCAAAGGTAGAAGGAACGGTATTGCGACATCTGAGAGGTCGCAAAGTCCTGGTGTATAAAATGAAGCCGAAAAAGAAAACCCGTAAAAAGCGGGGACACCGCCAGGAAATCACCAGATTAATGATTGATTCTATCAGTCTTAATGGTTCAGTGTTGGCTACAGAAGCAACTGCAGCCGATGGATCTCAGGCTCCAGTTAGTGAAGTAGCTAGCGATGCGGGAACTGTTCCACCTTCAGAAGCGCCAGAAACCAGTGCAGAATAATTAGAGGATAGAGTTGCTAGAAAAACATCTGCAACAACTGAAGCGTAAAAAGCTACAGCCCGTGGTTGGCAACTTAGCTCCCAATTAGATAAATACAAGAGAAAGAGACACAAGAGGAAATCATGGCTCATAAGAAAGGAACGGGTAGTACGCGCAACGGTCGTGACTCTAATGCTCAACGACTGGGCGTTAAGCGTTACGGTGGTCAAGCTGTTCGGGCGGGAAATATTCTCGTGCGTCAGCGCGGCACAAAATTTCATCCTGGTAACAACGTTGGTATCGGTAGTGATGATACTCTGTATGCCCTCATTGATGGTGTAGTTACCTTTGAACGTAAAGGCAAAACTCGCAAGAAAGTGAGTGTGTACGCACCAGCTGCTGCAACTGAAGCACCAGCAACAGCTGTCGCTTCATAAGGATTTATGGTCATCTCGCCTATATTTGCCAATCTCACAAAAACTAGGCGGCTAAAATGACAGCCATATAAACATATAAAAAAGCCCGCAAAAGCGGGCTTTTTTTTGCTTTCATCACATTGTTAGCGGAATAAACATTACTTACGGAAGAAGAAAATTAGGGAATGGTGAAGTAGATTACTCAAGATTTATATATCACTCAGTCCCAAAGCAGGCTAAGTGTAGACGCTGTTACCACATATACTTCTCTAGCAAAATTTGACAAGAAAACACTCAAGCCCACAAGTTATGTCAGTACAAGAACACAAGGTTTATCTAGTTGCACCTGTCCAACCGTCTTTACGCATACCGCGAGTCACAGAGTTAACTGTCATTAATCTTTTAGGGGGGATTCCTCGTCCGCTTGGCAATCTACTACGTCGGATAACTTATCGTTTACTATTTGCCAAAATGGGTCGAGGCGTTGATATTCAGACAGGGGTTGAGTTAATTGGAGCTAATTCTATTGAAGTTGGGGATGAGGTAAAAATTCTTTGGCATACACGTTTGGAAATTAAACACGCAAATTGCCTATTACGTATTGGCAACAGAGTTTGTTTAGATCGCGGTGTTGATATTAAAGCATCAAGTTCTGATTGTTTGATTGAGATCGGTGACGATTCTTACTTAGGACCTTATGTGTGTATGGCTGGTCCCGGTCATATCAAAATTGGCAAGGAATGCCTTATAGCATCGCATTCAAGCCTTTATGCCAACAATCATAGGGCATATGGAGTCAGTCGTGAAGGAATTGAAATTCAGGATAATTGCTGGCTGGGTACAGGTGTCAGAGTTTTAGATGGAGTCACTATTGGTAAGGGATGTGTCATTGGTGCAGGAGCCGTTGTTACCAAGAATATTCCTCCCTACTCTGTAGCAGTTGGAGTACCTGCAAAAGTGATTGGAGCTAGTAAGGGGGGTGTTGTTTAAAGCGGCAGTCATTAGCCTATCAATTGTTATTGTTTGCTAACAATTGATAGCTAAATTAATGGGATGCAACCAGCCTGAGACCTAATACACCTGCAATAATCAAGCCAACGCAAGCCATACGACGAAATTCAACGGGTTCTTGAAACAAAATTATACCCAGCAAAACTGTGCCAACAGCTCCTATACCAGTCCAAACAGCATAAGCAGTACCGACTGGTAGTGTACGGAGTGCAACCGACAATAAAGCAAAACTGAGTATCATACAACCAACAGTGACAACACTGGGAAGGGGTTCAGTAAACCCTGCTGTGTATTTCAGCCCAATAGCCCATCCAACTTCTAGCAACCCGGCAATAAAAAGATACACCCATTCCATGAATATGCTCCCCAGAGCGTCGTAATATCTTGTCATCTTTTAGATTGTTATTTTAACTTTTAAAGCAACGTAGATTAATCGAACTGAGGTCGGACTCAGCAAAAATCTTCAACTGACTGGATAATTAAAGTTAGGTGTTTTCTTTACAAAACTTTATGTACTTAACTTGGTTAGACAGTAATTCGTGGTTAGTTGAGATTGGCGGAAAACAAATACTTATCGATCCTTGGCTCGTTGGTTCCCTAACTTTTGGCAATTTGGATTGGTTTTTTAAAGGTTTTCGGACTCAAGAACGTACCATACCAGAAAAAATTGACTTGATTTTGCTGTCTCAAGGTTTGGAAGACCATGCTCACACACCGACACTCAAGCAACTCGATCGCAACATTCCCGTTGTGGCGTCTCCCAATGCAGCCAAAGTAGTCACGCAGTTAAATTACAACCGGGTCACAGCACTCGCTCATGGCGAGACATTTGATTTGGATCGGAGTGTCGCTATTACAGCAACTCCCGGTTCTTCAATCGGTCCAACTTTGGTTGAGAACGGTTACATTCTAAAAGAGTTGGAAACTGGCTTCAGTTTGTATTACGAACCTCACGGGTATCATTCTCCCTCACTCAAGCAAGCTGCTCCCATAGATGTTGTGATTGCACCACAGTTTGACTTGGGTTTACCTTTAGTGGGATCGATTATTAGGGGCAGAAAATACGCTTTAGAAGTCGCTCAATGGTTGCAGCCACAAGTGATGATTCATACAGCGGCTGGTGGTGATGTGGTTTTTGAAGGATTGCTAAACTCTTTGCTTCAAATAACTGGTAGTATTGCGGAGTTTCGGGCGTTGCTTGCAGACAATCATCTTTCAGTACAGGTGATTGAACCAACCCCTGGCGATCGCTTTGAAGTGCAATTACAACAACGGGCTGCGATCGGCAATCGGCGGTGAGTCATCGGTTAGTCCCGTTACTGATAAGGTTCTTCCCATTGTTCTGCTGCTTTGATAGCGATCTGAATGGCATTGTCAATAGCGGTATTTTTTTCTGCTAACACAATGTCTTCCTTCACAGTGCGCTGGGCGACAACACCGCAAACGCAACCTGCTCGAAAACCGTAAACACTTGCCATCTTTAATAAAGTACCGCTCTCCATTTCATAGTTCAGTATATTTAAAGAGCGATACTCTTCCGTAATTCCACGTAAGTACCGCAACAGAGGTCGTTGAACTGACTGCGTTCGCTCTTGTCCCTCATAAAAAGTATCAACTGATGCCGTAATGCCGACATGATACTTAACATTAAGAGTGTTGGCTGCATGAGCTAGGGCTACTGTCACAAAAGGATCTGCGGCAGCAGGATATTCTATAGGTGCAATGTCATTGGCTGCTCCTTGACGGCATAAAGCAGCACTGGTAATCACCGTGCTACCAACGGCGACGTGTTCTCGTATGGAACCACAACTGCCAACCCGTATGATAAGCCGAATACCAACTTGTACTAACTCATGAACAACAATACTCGTAGATGATGCACCCATACCGCTGGTTGCACATAAAAGCGATCGCCCGTTGGGTAAAAGACCCGCATAACTATTCAGTCCGCGATTTTCCGACAAAAGACGCACCGAATGCAAGTAGGAATGGGCAATTAACTTTGCCCGTTCCGGATCGCCAGACAAAAGAGCGATGCTTGGTGGAGTCTCCCCAAAATCATCTCGTCCAAACCCAATGTGATACAACTTGGCGTTCATGATTTCAAATACTTATCACACCAGTTCACCATTTCCCAAAGTACATGACCGACTGCTTCACGAGAGTAATAGCCGTGGTCTTCTAATGGTAATATGACACTGCGAACAGTTGCTCCCAATCCTTTTAATGCTTCATACAATCTTTCTGTTTGGAGAGGATAAGTACCGGGATTGCTATCTTTTTCTCCATGAATAAGTAAAAGTGGGGCTGTGATTTTAGCCGCATGAGTAAAGGGAGACATATTAATGTAAGTTTCTGTTGCTTCCCAAAAATGGCGCTGCTCTTGTTGAAAGCCAAAAGGAGTCAGGGTTCGATTATATGCTCCACTCCTAGCGATACCCATACAAAATAAATCTGTATGTGCTAATAAATTTACCGTAGTAAACGCACCATAAGAATGACCGCTAATACCAATACGATCGGGATCGGCAACACCTCGCTCAACGACACAATCAATAGCTGCTTTTGCCCCTGCAATCAATTGTTCCACGTAAGAATCATTTGGTTCTGCATTATCTTCACCAATAATTGGCATTGTTGGACCTGAGAGAACTGCATAACCTTGAGTTAGCAAAAATAAAACAGACGCATAACTTGGACGGCTGAAGGTATTTTCAGAACTATTAATTTGCCCTGCAAATTCTTTGTCTTTAAATTCTTGTGGATACACCCAAAATAAAATTGGCAGAGTACCATCACGAGTGGCATCATAACCGGGAGGTAAGTAGAGTTTTGCTGAGAGTTGCACGCCATCTGCACGTTGATATTTGACTAACTCACTTTGCAATCCTGCTAACTGAGGTGCGGGGTCTTGGTAATGAGTGAGCGCTTGAGGAATTTGGTCATGAGCCCGATTAAACAAAAAATAATTGGGTGGCTCAGTTTTGGATTGGCGGTGAGAGATTAAAGTGTGCGCTTCATCATCTAGCACATAGGAGATATCTTCAAAATAAGGGTCTTGACATTGCCACAGGCGTTGTGTGTGCCCAGTTTCTAAATCCAGACTATCCAAAAATGGGTGAACACCATTAGGAGATGCTCCACGACCGCTGAGATAAATAGTATTGCTTTGTGGTGCAAAGCGTAAAACTCGGTATCTCTGAAACCTCAAGGTTGTCATTGGCGATCCCGGATCGGTGTACTTATCTTCGTAACTGCGGTCAAATAATAATTGTGGGGGTGAGTCGGGTGTTTGTGGATAAATGCGCCAAATTCGCTCTTTTCGCGTATCGTACCATCTTTCCCACACAAGGGCTACATCTTCTTTGCCCCAAATAATATGGTGAAAGCGATATTCAGATTGCCAAAGTTGTTTTGGCGCATCTGTAAAAGGTGCAACTAATTCATATAAAGTATCTCGTTTGGCAACATCATGAGTAGGATTGCCTTCGTCTAAAGCTTCTACCCAGTGCAATGTCGCGTCAGTATCATTCCGCCAAGATATTTCCCTTCTTCCTGTCCGCACTTCATCAAATTTTGTGGTACGGCGCATAAACAATGGCACATCAGCAACTTCATAAATCAAGTTGCCTGTATTATCTATTACCCGAACAGTTTTTGGAAAAAATGAGGCTGGTAGTTGATACGAAAATGGTCGGTGCAGCTGAGTCAGTAGAAGATATTTGCTATTGGGGGAGGGTACAGCTTCATGAATCAGGCTTTCTGATACTAGTAGGGTACGGTGACCATCTAAAGTCACTTTTTCTAAATTTGCGGTTAAGTAGTATTCAAATAACGCTTCATCATGAGGGTTTTTCAAAAGATTCGTGTAGGTACGACTTGGACTCTTACCGCTAAAGTTTTCTTGAATGATAGGTCCTAAAGGAATGTTTGGTTTGGCTGGTGGTTCTCCTCGATGGCTCGGAATGAATTTGCAAATCAGTGCTTCATCAGACAGCCAACGGTATGGTTCTCCATAAGCAGCATTCAGTGTTGGCTCGGTTAATTTTTGTGCGGTGAGACTATCGACATCGACAACCCAAAGTTCGAGTCCCGTGTCTTGAGTGAGGGTAAAGGCTAGTTTTTGACTGTTGGGTGACCACTTAACATAGCCAATCTGGGGACTGTTGGGTAGGGCTACTGTTCGATCGCCCTCACCTGCACTGACTGCCCTAATCTTTAAATTTTGGTAGAATGACAGGCGGGAAAGTGTGTTAGTTTTGGGATTTAACAGCAACCCTGCTAATGGTATTTCTGGCTCTGCATAGTGAGCGATCGCCTGTAAAGATGGTTTTTCTAACTCTACCATCCACTGACGGTTGGGAGAGAGCAGGATTGTGGGAGGAGATGGAGCATTCAGAATTTGGGCGATCGGTTCTGGAGGAGACTGCCAGATTTGCTCTGTATTTGAGGGGTTATCCATTTTACGTCAATAATGCTGCCTGTAATTTCAAAGTAACAACATTTTACGGGCTTTTCTATATTTAATTGATGATTTTCTCAACACGCAAACATAAAAAGGTAAGCCCGAGAAACCCATAAAACTAAGCTTCTGGGTGACAAGCAATCTTCAATTAAATTGAGTTGCTCTTTTTAGTTAAAATAGAAGTTCTGTAAATTTATTAATTTTTTTAAATTTTTAGAAGAAATCATAGATCCCTATAGGAGCCCTATCACAATCCTATTTGAGGTCCAAACAAGGGGGACAAGGGAGAGGTGATTATTGTAACTCCCACACGGACTGAATCTTTAAGAAAAGTTTAAAAATATCTTTGATATATAAAATTTTTTTTTGATAATTCTTCAAAAAATATGTTATAAGTCTATGATAGGGTCGTATTCCTACAAATTTTTTAGTTGCGGTTTATTTTTAGCTAAATGCTAAAGTTTTTAGAATTTCCTTTAAGCATTTGGTGGCGATGTCAGTGAAACTTATTGTTTTAATCAAAGAATTTTAAACTGTGTTCTCGATGATGACAAAGATGTTACTTTTTCGCACTCAAGTCATAGCTAAATTTATCAATGTCTTTTATAAAAATATTTTCATTTTGCCAGTTTTGAACACTCAGGAAACCTCTTCTTCAAAAGAATTAAATATTTTCAATCATTATGTTTTTGTGAAATTAAGAGTTTTACAAATAATATTTATGATTGGATGAGTCAGTATTTGTCATTTCAAACCTGAAGGTCAAAGAACACTCTTTAGACCTGAAGGAACGCTGATTTCTTCTTTCCAAAAAAAGTGAATGCTTTCCCATGGGAGAACTTGAAATGAAGATTCTTTTATTAGAAAATAACAAATATAATCATACACTTCTTACCAAAAAATTAAAGAATTATAACTATTAAGTCGAGACGGTAGAAGAGACTCAGAAAGCTCTTGAGTTGGTGAGAGCATTTAATTATGACTTACTATTATTAAATCTAATCTTCTCTCAACTAGATACCATTAGCCTCTGTCGCCAGATTCGCTTAGAAGGCTACCAAATGCCCGTGATAATAATGGCTGTAGACGATTGTGACGAGTTCCGTCTCCAAGGTTTGGTATCAGGTGCAGATGACTATATTGTCAAGCCAATTAAAATGGAAGAGTTGATAGCTCGGGTTCAGATGTTGCTGCGACGAGCCAAATCAGCCTTACCTGTAGTATTAACTTGGGAAAAGTTGCAGTTTGATACCAGTACTAGAGAAGTGTCCTACAAGGGGAAGCGATTGCATCTTACTCCCAAAGAGTATGGTTTACTAGAGCTGTTTCTACACAAGCCGCGCAAGATATTTAGCCGAAGCGACCTACTTAACAGCGTTTGGTTATCTTTTGAGTCACCAGGCGAAGAAGCAGTGACAACCCAAATTAGAGGGCTGCGTCAAAAACTCAAAGCAGCAGGTATGGCTGTAGATTTGATTGAGACAGTGTATGGAGTCGGCTATCGTCTTAAAGAAGAAGATAAGACGATTAACTCAGATTTGTCACAAGTAAAATCTTGAGCATACTCAGAATTTCCTTATGATTGATTGCTTAAATAAATAATCAATTCCTTGGTGAAATAGTCCGTGCATTTAAAATGCTCTAACTAACCAGCGCGACGAAAAAGGACGTGCCGGAATGACTATGAGAAAAAAAATTTTGGACTGTTTGATAGATGATCCCTGCCAGTGGATTTCCGATCTAGAAGCTAAATTCATGATTTGGAATTCAGAAAAAAACATCAATGAAGTTAATCCAAATTTTTGGATTGTACTTCAGCAGTTACGAGATGAGGGTATTGTTACAGTGGAAAGTTACGCTGAGTGGAAGGGGGTAACTCGTATTATAAAAACACAAGTAAGATTAGCCGAGCGAGAACATGGAGAAGCAAAATGAGCTAAGCCCTTGCTCTTGGCTATAATGTCCGGATAGACTTATAACTCTGTATGCAGTTTGCTCCGCTTTTCCCAATCTTTTACAGCATTCTCAAACCAACATTCCCGAATTGCCTTTGGTGCGGGGATGCCAATTCCAAATCGATCGCTCTGACCTTTGACGATGGTCCCCATCCTCAGTACACGCCACAACTGTTGAAAGTTTTGGATCGTTACAGTATCACAGCTAGTTTCTTTTGGCTGGGTGCTTGTGTCAATAGATCGCCTCAAATAGCGCAAGAAATCTTCGCTCGCGGTCACTGGATTGGATTGCATGGCTACGATCATAAAAATTTCCCCATGCTATCACCATCAGAACTCAAGCACAGTTTGGAGAAAACCCAAGCAGCTATTTATGATGCTTGTCGGTTAGAACCCAAACGAGTACGGGATGTCCGTCCTCCAAATGGTTTATTTACACCTGCAACATTAAATTTACTACAGCAGTGGAATTATCGCCCCGTTATGTGGAGTGTTGTTCCAGAAGACTGGGTGCGTCCGGGTATCAATACCGTGACGCAGCGAGTTTTGAAGCAGGTGTGTAATGGCTCGCTGATTGTTTTGCATGATGGTGCTTGTGGTGGACAAGATGTTGCCGAAACAGCAGCAATTTTAATACCCAGATTAATAGAACAAGGTTACCAATTTGTAACTATAGATAAATTGTGGGAATGTAAGACAGGCGTCTCGCCTGTCATTGCTAGTAGTTAGTCGTTAGTACTAGTGACAAATACCCACTCACAACTTTAATAGCAAATAGTACAATTGACCGGGACTGACTGTGACACCAGCACGATCGCCCGCCACTTGACCGGTACCAAGAAAATAATCGACTCTACCTGCGCCTTTGATTGCACCTCCGGTGTCTTGATCGAGAACGTAACGACTTACAATCCGGTGTTCCATGTTTCCGGTAGCCCGATCGACAAATGGAAAAGGTGCTCTAATGAACGCCAAAGCACCGGGGGGCATTAGGGATTTATCCGTTGCTATTGAACGCTCGGCTGTTAGTGCTACACCAATAGAACCTCGTGCGGGTGCTCCGTGGTTCTCTTGAAAAAACACAAAGCTGCGATCGCGAGGAATATAAATATTTAATTCTTGCGGATATTTCCGGAAATAGTCCAAAATAGTTGGCATAGTCATTCCTTCAAGTGGAAGCTTGCCATCTTCTGCTAAAGATTTTCCAATACTTTTATAGTTATAGGCAGTATTACCAGCGTACCCTATAGTTGTTTGCTTTCCATCAGGAAACTGCAGTCGAGCGGAACCCTGTATTTGTGCTAAATATGGTTCTAGGCGATCGCGAAACCAAAACAACTCCAATCCCTGCAATTTTCCTTTTGCGGCTTGCAACCCATCAGCACCTTCTAATTCCAAGCGTGTAGGATGGGGTCTTGACCAAGATTGTAAATCTTGAGGTAAACGATAAACAGGATAGCGGTACTCTGCTGTGGGAACGCGACTGGCTGCATAAACTGGTTCGTAGTAGGCAGTAAATAAAACGGAACCTTTACTGTCACTTCCTACCGATTGGTAAAAAACAAATTCTTTTGCGATCGCAGTGTTAAGTTCTGTAGCTGATTTGGACTTTAGCAGAAGTTCGCGAAACCTTTGTAAACTTTTAATAACACGTTCTCGTGTAATTCCCTCTACTTGATATCTCTGGTAATCCGTAGCAGCATTATTGGAAGACAAATATTGCAGGCTGCGATCGACAGATGTTAACAACGCTTTTTTGTCTGGTAATTGATTGTTTTCGCCCCACAATTGATTATCCAAACAAGAGATATCATCTTTGCAACAGGGAAAAGGCGACTGTTGAATGGGTACAAGTGGCGGTGTAACAGACTTTTGATCTGTGAGATTTTGAAGTTGATTTTGAGAGTTGACGGGTAATTCCCACTTTGCCACCCTACATTCCGGCGGGCTCAGTTGGTTTTGTGCCACTTGTTGCACGGGTACTAATGCAATTAAAGGAGTAACGGGAAAGCCAATGGCTATAGCAGCAAGTGCTTTTCTCTTCCGGAACATAGGGCTGAAACATTCAAGGAGGTGTCAAGTGTGTAGTATTTTAACCACTACCTCCCTCAATTGTCATTAGAGAAATAAATCAATTATAATAATCGCCAAACCTCCCAAAACGTGTAACACAGCAAAGATAAATGTGATGCGCCCCTTTGTTGTTTTAAGATTTAGTTCGAGGTTAGCAACTCTCAGAGTACCACCAATCCAAGCAACTACACCAATTACTGCAATTATCAGCCCAATTAGAGTCGGAGTACTTAGCATCCGATCAAACCCTCCTAATCTGAATAGAGTTGGTTCTAGGATTGTATGATTTTTAGATAAAAAATCATAATCACATTATTCAGAATTATTAATAGCTTCCTTTTCGTCCTAAAATTCCACTCATTTTGTGAGAGACTACCTCGCACACCTACATTAGTTACTGATTTGGATGATACTGGTTGTCTGTTTTTGATTGTTGACTACTTTTTGCTGATACTGATAGACAATAAATCCTCCTAAGAGGCAAGTTTTCAAGAAAGCGAGACTTAATGTCATAATCAGTAACCGTTGTGCTTGAGCAGTTTTCTTTTCTTGTGCTAAACGTCTTTGTTCCTCTGTCAGGCGGGCTTCAACTTCTTTAAGTCGCTCTGCTTCCAATACTTGTTGCATTTCTCGCCGATCTAATTGGTTAGAAGCAGCTAAAAACTGATAATCTAAGTCACTTAAGCTTTTGCCTTGCGACCAAATCTGAGCATCAATTAATGCTTGTCCGCGCAATAGTCTTGAAGAATCTGTTTGCTTTGACGCAATCCAAGCATCGAAAGCTTGAGAATAGGGACGCAAAAATCCAAATTGCTTGTCTACCCAATCTACGTTGAAGACTTCTTGATAAATCCGGTTTTTCACTTGAAGATAACCTTTTTGTCTGACAACCAAACCCGATAGCAGAAGTTCAATTTGCTCGCGACTATCATCTGTTGGTACTTTCAAGCCCTGCAAAATTTGTTGATATATGCCAAGCAATCTTCCTGCACGCTGGGAATTTGCTAGAATGCGATCGCGAATTGTTCGCAAATGTTCTGGATCGTCTTGAGATTCCCATTGAGCGATCAGCCTTTCTCTAACAACCCTTTCTACCCAAAATGCTTCTGTCCCAGGGAAGATAGATACGCCTGTTGTTTTAGAGCCCTGAATAAAAGTAACAACTAGCTGGCACAATTTTTGCGTGAGAAAAGGTTGTCCGCCAGTCCAGTCCAATATTTCTTTCAAAATTGCTTGGGGTTGGTTCACTGGTATGGCGGACAATCCTTTGACTAATGGTTGTGCTTCTTCTAATCGAAATCCGTGAATTTCTATAGCTTTTCCTATATTAAATGGAGTACAGTTCCTATCTTGAATTAAATCTGATGGGGTTGCTACTCCAAAAATTGCAAAAGTAATACGATTGTATTCGGGATCTATAGCCCGTTGATTGTAACAGTAGCGAATTAAGGCAAAAAAATCGTCTACTGAAAAGTCTAGACTGAGAATACTATCAATCTCGTCTATAAAGATAAAAAGTTTTTCATGAGGAAATTCTACCAACAGGACTTCAGATATAAAGCGGCTTAATTTTTGCAGTAGCGAGATTCCTTCTTGCTCGCTCCACCAAGCCTTAAAGTTAATTTTCTTATACAGCTTAAAACCCGAACACAATTCGGCAACGACTCCCTTATACCACTGCAATGGAGTAATGTTTTCACTACCGATATTAGTCATGTCTATCGTAGCGCATTTAAAACCTTGCTCCTGCAAGCGCTGACGAGTTTTTACCATCAGAGAGGATTTGCCCACCTGTCTTGAGTTGAGGACATAACAAAACTCTCCTTCTTTCAAGGCATTGTACAATTCCAAATCTGCTTTTCGTTCGACGTAACTTGGTGCATCAGTAGTGAGGCTACCACCAATTTGGTATTGGTAGAGGGTCATTGTTTTTAACGATATCTGTATTAGATAATACCACTTTAATCAAAAAATGCCAATGTCATTTTCTAACAATAGAAGTTAGAGATCGCTAAGGAAGTAGATATGGGGTTACACGCTAGGATTGCTACAGATAGAATTTCTCAATTAACCTCTAATGAATCAATACATTTCTGACTTTTACCACTTTCAATACTTGTTTTTTCCGACTATTTTCTCTATTAGTTTCCTGATTTTCCTTCTTTTCCTACAATCCAAATCCTTACTAAATTCACTCTCAAAACAGTATAATAATTGAAAAGCAAATGCTTGTGACTACGTAAAGATAATATTATCAATTCACTGTCCGGTCAGTGTCTGTTTTACTAGCCCTTATTTTCAGCTGGTTCTAACCTGGTAGAAATGTGGGAGAAGGCACTAACTGAATTAGTTGCTTGATATCAAGAGGTTGCCATGAATGATGAAAGACAAAAAGCACACTTTCTCTTTTTTTAAGAAAAGGATTCATTCATATTTGGAACCTTAACTCAGTTATTACCCTTTGGAGGTTAAGTATATTACACACAAGCGGAAATAAGGCAACCATATATCAACAGACAAAAAACGTTTTATTGCAAGCTTTTGTGATTTCTACCCTCTGGTGGAGGTGTTTCTGACGATTAGTACTGGGAAGGCAGAATGCGATCGCTAACTGCTAAAATTTACATCTTGTTTCCTTGTAAATTGTTATTCTTACCCATTCCTGGTAAAATTTCTACAATTTAAAAATACTTTAAGGGCTTAAGTATAGACTCTGATACAAGGGGGGATTAGTAACACTTATGTAAATTTTAATTTTTGCCATTAGCTCCAATGGCAACCATTGATAAGAGCACCATAGTTCTTTGTAATTGACAGGATTAATTCAATATGTAATTGAAAACAGTTTCTTAGAGGATGTTGTAAAAGTTGTGGCCGAGGTATGTACAGCTTTAGCTCGTTCTTAACGCTTCTTAAAAAAGAGGACTTTGAGAAAGTTATTCCTCTCTCAGCAATGAGGGTTAGGGGATCTTGATACAAGAGTGGGCTTTACAAACATCCTTTACAATTCAAGGAACTCTTTAATATAGAAAGAGGAGAAATAAGACTGAGTAGACGCGGATGTCAAACAGTGCAAAATTTATAGTAATTAATTAAGTTGTGTAATGAGTTTCTACGTGTATCAAGTAGGTGGTAGTCTGAGAAGTGATGCTCCGAGTTATATGGAGCGACAGGCGGATGAGGAACTCTATAAAGCGCTTAAGAATGGTGAATTTTGCTATGTCCTCAACACTAGGCAAATGGGCAAATCTTCCCTATTAGTGAGAACCAAGCACCGTTTGCAACAACAAGGGTTCCAATGTACAAGTATTGACATGACAAATATTGGCAGTGAAACTGTGACTCCTGCTCAATGGTACAAGGGAATTGTGGGCGAGTTATGGTCTGGTTTTAAGCTTTCAAAAAAACTTAATTTGAAAACCTGGTGGCTAGAACACGAAAGTGTTTCTTTACCCCAAAGACTCAGTAAGTTTATTTCTGATATTCTGCTTGTCCAAATACCAGAAAGATTAGTTGTTTTTATTGATGAGGTGGATAGCATTCTCAGTCTTGATTTTCCAGTAGATGATTTTTTTGCCCTGATTCGTTTTTGCTACAATCAACGAGCTATCGATCCAAAATATCAACGCATTACCTTTGCTTTGTTTGGAGTGGCAACACCTTCAGATTTGATCCAAGATAAAAAGCGCACTCCGTTTAATCTTGGTAGAGCTATAGAACTGCAAGATCTTTCTCTGGAGCAAGTTCAACCTTTAGCAAAGGGATTGCTTGTAGAGGAAATAGCTGGGGAATCTGTACAAGTGCCTGTCATTCTTAAAGAAATTTTAGCTTGGACCGGAGGTCAGCCCTTTCTTACACAAAAATTGTGTCATATAATACAGAATTACATCCAAGATGCTGTTAGTGGTGGTTTAACGATCCCACTTGGTGGAGAGGCTTTTTGGGTAGAAAGTATTGTTAAGTCACGGATCGTTGATAGATGGGAATTTCAAGATGAACCTCAACATTTTAGGACTATTCGCGATCGCCTTTTAGCTGATGAAAAAATAGCAGGACAGCTCTTAAGTATATATCAACAAATACTTGCGGGAGATCGTGTACCAAATGAGGACAGCCGAGAACATATAGAACTACAACTATCAGGTTTAGTTGTCCGCAAACAGGGAAAACTGAAAGTCAAAAACCCTATTTACAAAGCCATTTTTAATCAGGAATGGGTTGGCAAACAACTAGAGAGTATGCGTCCTTATGCACAAAATCTAAAAGCTTGGATTGCTTCATCACAACAAGACAAGTCACAACTTCTGCAAGGTCACGCATTACAAGAAGCACTCGCTTGGTCTGAAGATAAAAAGCTTAGCGATATAGACTATCGTTTTTTAGCTGCCAGTCAAGAACTAGTAAAACAAGAACTAGAAAAATCTCTTGCTTTAGAGAAACGAGCAAGACAAATTGAGCGAGAAAAAGCACAATTTGCACTGCAAGCTGCAAGACAAGCTTATCATATCTTGGCTGATGCACGACAAGTTGCCAGACAGTATGCCCAAAATATAAATTTACGGAAAGCATGGATTGCCAGAATTGCAGGAGGTGTTGCAGGCTCAGTCATTCTGTTGCGTTTGTCAGGTTTGCTACAAGGTATGGAATGGGCAGCACTAGATAATTTTTTCCAAGCGCGTTCTCCTGCGGCAATCGATCCCCGTGTTGTCATAATTGCAATTGATGAGCCAGATATTAAGGCAGTAGGTCAGTATCCAATTTCAGATCTGCGACTCGCTCAAGCACTCCAAACTTTAAAAAGCTATAAGCCCAGAGCTATTGGGCTGGATGTGTATAGAGATTTACCCGTGGAACCAGGTCATCAAGAGTTAGTCAAACTGTATAAAACGACTCCAAATTTAATTGGTATTGAGAAAGTTGTAGGAAGTCAAGTCGATCCACCTCCTGTTTTGTCAAAGTTAGGTCAGGTGGGAATGTCAGATCAGGTGTTGGATGGAGATGGCAAAGTTCGTCGTGCCTTACTTTCAGTTCGCTCTCAAAAAGTAGGATTGCGTTTCAATTTGGGTTTGCGACTGGCATTACTGTATTTAAAAGTTGAAGGAATCACGCCCAAACCGCTTTCCACATTACCACACCACATTCAGTTGGGAAAAACTGTGCTTGTTCCCTTTAGACCCAATTATGGTGGCTACGTCCGCAGTGATGCAGGCGGTTATCAAATCTTACTTAACTTTCATGGAACTGAAAAACAATTCCAAATGTTTTCCTTAACAGATTTGTTGGCAAAGCGCATTCCACAAGACAAAATTTACAATCGGGTTGTGCTAATTGGCTTAACAGCAGAAAGCACGAATGATATGTTTCAAACACCTTACAGCACTCACCTATTCGATCCCCCGTCTAGGATGGCTGGAGTCACATTACACGCAAATATTGCCAGTCAAATTCTAAGCGCCGCTTTAGATGGGCGACCGATGCTAAAAGTTTGGTCTGAACCAATTGAGTGGTTGTGGATTCTTTTATGGTCTGGACTCGGAGCAGCATTGAGTTGGCAGGCTAAAACATTTAAAAATATACTATTTCTTCTTGCGATCGCGAGTGGAGGAATAATAGGAATTAGTTTCCTCGCCTTTTTAAAAGGTTGGTGGATTCCTATCATCCCTCCACTGATTGGAGTCGTCTGTGCAGCCGTTTTCGTACAGATTTGTGTTAGCAAATACTTGGAGAAGATACAACTGCGGGAAACAGTAAAGTTATTAGTTAACCTCGCCAAGGATCAACCAGCCGAAGGACAAATTGCTATTGAGTATCTCAAGCAAGCAGAAAGTAAAGACAATCAAGCTTTTATTGAGAAAATTATTAGAAATTTGTAAAATGGCTTATTGCTAAATGGTCTTCATTTGTTTCGATTGCCATTAGTCCCATCCCTTCGGCATAGTATGCCGTGGCGTAAGCTATAGCCGATGCCCGCAGTACCGATCCCACTGCCTGCTTTCTTCAGTCTCACCATTAGCAATTAGCCATTAGCAATTAGCCATTAACACCTTCCCACCCAATTTTACTACTGTAAATTCTGGCTGCAGATATGCTGCAACATAATAAAGGCTTGAATAGGCTGTTCGTTTTGAGTATACCTCAACCCCTTGCGCGAACCAGCACCAGAAGTATCTTTTGGTTCTCCATCCCCTGGAGGTTCAAAACTCTCTTGAAACAAAATATGCTTTTGCAGATTGTTGTTGCTAAACCCTAATTTTGTTTGAGAAAAAGTAGCAAAACTCAAGCCCAAAAGAATATGCACGAATAAACTCAAGGGCATATATCCTAACAGAAAATATTGTTGCATGATTTGGCAAGGAGGAATGATATGGTTGTCTTCACGTGAAGTCAATGTAAATCTCATGGGGTAGACAAATTTTCCACCCCAATTGGGTGGTTTCTTAATTCCACCCCTAAACCAATATATTGGAGACTAGTTGAACAGTTTGTTTGCTCGATTACTGTATTTATAGTAACCATTTAACAAACTTAAGGTCTTTAGACTCAAGTAATTGAAACTAAAGAGTACTTTGTCATCTTCCTCAAACACGGACAAAGCAGGCAAAATGCCTGGAAACACTTATATTTGTTAACAGACAAATTATTAGGGGGTACTAAGGTAAGCTGCCCCAGCTTACTTTAATGTTTGTCCTTGTTAGAGAAGCTAACTCATAAGGTTACCTGCTCACAATTTATAGCAGAGTTCAGATTTAATAAGCATGAACCCTTAATGAAGAATTTATGAAATCTCATTTTCAAGTTAGATGCAACGGTTTCTTTCCTCCTATTTCCAACGATTTAAACTTTTTCAGGCAAAATTTATAAATTAATATTTCAAAATCTGGAAAAGCTTAGTGTTTCACTATTGCGATCGCATTTTTCTGCTATAGAACGGCTATTTACAGTGAATAACAGATGTACTATAGCAGTCCCATTTGAGCCAAACAAGGAAGATAAGGGAGACAAGGAAGAAGTGTTTGTAACTCACTCAGAACTGCTATCTATAATTTTTTAGGAAATAATTTTTATTCTATGCATAGGAATCATCAATGACTTCTGAAAAATTTTAAGTATTGTAAGTGGGCATCGCCTAGCAAGAAAATAAAACTTACTGAGATTTGATATAATCAAAAGAAAAATATCAAATAAAAACAGGGCTATATTGGGTCAAGCAGAGCCTAAGTCTCTGGCATTCACGGGTTATTTTTTAGCAGTAGTTGCCACTGTCATCTGGGCAGGTAACTTCATAGTTGGTAGAGTTTTTTATATGGATATACTTCCAGTGGCTTTAGCCTTCTGGAGATGGACGATCGCTGTCGTAACCTTGATGCCATTTGCTATGCGGACAACAATCGACCACTGGAAACTGGTTAAAAAACATCTTCCCTACTTGTCCGTATCAGCGTTGTTAGGCGTGACTGCTTTTAACACCTCGATCTATATTGCGGGTTACACAAGCAATGAACCTGGCATTAATTGCTGCTTCTTCCCCCATTTTGATCGTGCTCATGTCTCTTCTCTTTTACGGCGAGCAGATCTCCTTGACACGCGCCACGGGTATGGTGGTTACCGTGAGTGGTGTCGTATTGTTAATTACGGGAGGCTCCTTAGAGAAACTGCTGAGCATTTCCTTCGCAATCGGCTCCCTCAAATGTTCAATCCTTGGCGAAAGACACAAAAGGTGAAGTAACATTACCTAGATGTGTTGATTGGCAAGGCTCAGAATACAGTCAGTGGCAATCTTTTACATTAGGTGACTTTTGTCAAGAAGCTTGTTATCAAATCTAACTTTCAAGGTTTCTGTTAAATGATAGCAACATCAAGATATAATGAGCGCGAAGTATTTTTATTCAAAAAAGCTCAATAAAAATGGAGATTGAAGACTTAGAAGTCAGTGTAGAAGAGTATCTTGCAGGATTAGAAAAAGGAGTAGACGTTTTAGAATTAAAGCGGTTAGTCCTATCGGGAATTCCAGAGAACTTAGCGTTAGAGGTGATGGAAATTGTTAAACGAATCACCAACGGTACCGCAACGCCTGAAGAAGTCGTCAGAGGATTGATGATTTTAACACCGTCACTGAGAGACAAACTAGATAATTAACTTTCGCTACTCGGAACACCGACATTAGCCTTTCCCAAGAGTTTCACCAATCGCAAAAATTAACTCCACAGGATCTACAGGCTTGGTTAAGTGTTTTTGAAAACCAGCTGATAGCGCTTGTTGGTGGTTGGTTTCTCCAGCATAAGCAGTCAACGCGATCGCGGGCAAAAACCTATCTTGTTCTGTAGGTAGATCTCGCAACTTCTGAATGAACGTGTAACCATCCATTTCTGGCATTCCTATATCGCTCAGTAGTAAATCGGGTTGCCATTGTGCGAGGATAGAAAGAGCTTCTCGAGATGAACTTACAGCACGCACCTCCACACCATACTGTTCCAGGGTAAAGGTAATTAACTCCAGATTGTCAGGCTCATCATCCACAACCAGTACCCGCACACCTTCTACAATTGGGAAGTTATGGCGAATGCGATTCTCTTCAGCGCTCGTTTGTACGCTCCTCATGAGGGGAATTGTGACAGTAAACGTTGCGCCCATTCCCTCTCCCAAGCTTTCTGCTTTGACCAAACCACCATGAAGTTCCACCAAATGGCGAGCGATCGCTAGCCCCAGTCCCAACCCCCCAAAGGCTCTTGTCGTTGTGCTGTTTTCTTGACGGAAGTAATCAAACACATAAGGGATAAAATGGGGGCTAATACCTTTGCCTGTATCCCGAATGATAACTTGAGCATTACCATGCTCGCCTTGAAGTCGAACTTCTACGCACCCACCTTCCGGTGTAAACTTCACAGCATTTGAGAGGAGATTCCAAAAAAATCACTCCAATAATATTGGAATCAACCAAACGTCGAAACTTCGCTTCACTTACTTGCAGTTTTCGCAAATTCAGTTGAGTGCGTTTTTGAGATGTGCGTAACGCGCCGGACAAGACACTAATGAAAACACCTTCCCAAACAAATATGAAGACTCGTGTACTGCCAAATAGGGTAAAATCAAGTCGATCGGGTAAACCTATCAAAACATAGTGGGAGCGCGAGAACCCCTGTGTTTTTAACCAGGGGATGAAGCGCGACGCAACAGGTTTTAACCTGTTGTCTTCATTTCCCACGCTGATTTTCAATGTATTTTTTAACTACCTCTGTGCTTACTTGACCTGTTGACGCTACAAAGTAGGTCGGTGTCCACAAAGCAGGTAGTTTTTTTAAAGAAGGAAATTCTTTTCTTAAGTGATGAGATGCGCGACCTTTGACCCATTTAGCGATTTGGGAGGGTGCTTCATCTGTAGGTGCATTGATGAACATATGTACGTGGTCGGGTTGAATTTCTAATGCAATAAGTCTCCAGTTATGTTCTTGCACCAATTCAAAGATAATTTCTTGCAGTCTTCTGGCAATATCAGTGACTAAAACGGGTCTTCTACGTTTGGGGACAAATACAAAATGATAATTGATTGAGGATACGGAATTTTCCGTTCTTCTGTAGTCATGGTCATCCTGAGAAAGTTTTGCCATACTCCTGATTTTAGTTGCTAAAGTATGTAGTATCTAATATAATCAACAACAGAAGGTGAGGACAAGTGTATAAAACTTTGCCAGTAAAAGCAAGGTTTACAGATATTGAAGAAGCATTTTGGCTCGACCAATGCCAACACGCCAACAGTTTGATTAATTGTGCTCTTTATCATGTTCGTCAAACTCATTATTCAAGACTAGAAGAGTCAGGCAATGCTTTCACAATCTACTGGAAAGGTGATGAGTTACGGCATGGTTGGAAGACATATAAATGTTTCACGACTTATCCCGAACTCGATAAAATTCTTAAGGACAATCCACATTACAAGGCTCTTGCCGCACAAGCCGTACAGCAAACATTGAAATCTGTAGGTGAGTCAATTACCTCGTACAACGGATTGGTAAATGCCTACTACAGAGGTGAAGTAGATAAACCATCTTTACCACAATATAGAAAAAGTGGTGGACTTGCAGCAGTTACGTTCCCACGACAAGCACTTACTTACAAAGATGGTTGTTTTTATCCATCAATCAGTAGAGAAACTACAATTGAAAAAGGTGAGATCCATACCGCTCGATCGATTTTAACGCCGAGAAAATTCGATAACATTTCCTAAAATTTTGACATCATAGTTATCGAAGAAATTATGACCTAACAGTCCAATACCCGCTTTTGGAGCGATCGCAACTTCAACATTATTCACCACAGCGCCACCAACAGCAATGGAATTCACTTGACTCAGAGAAAATTTGACTTGACTACCATCAGCAATTTCTGCTTGCATGTTACCTGTGGGCTTAAGCTTTAGAGTATTTGCCATGTTTGAGGTGATTAGAGTTATGCTAGCACCCGTATCAACAATCATTTCAAAAGTTTTATGCCCGTTAAACGTAACGTCCACAACTGGTGTTTTTCCCATACGGCGTTTGATGGGAATCCGAAAAACCCCTTTATCTGAAGGTGTAACACCGCATAATTTTCCCAAACTTATGGCTCTACCAGAAGTCGTTACCATGTAGCAGGCTCCCATGTCTTGAGCAGTTATTCTCTCTGAGGATGCCAAAAACACCAAAGTGGAGACCAATGCAATTGTTTTTATCCATCTACCCACAACCCTTTTCATCCAATTCTCCCAATCCTCATGCTTACCTGCCTATAACTAATTTACCCAGAGGAGCAGAGAAACAAACAGCCAACTGTCACAGAGCAATGAGCGGATGAGCGTGCTACGCACAAGGGAACGCACTGGTCTCACCGCTTGCGGTTAAAGCACTTTACCAAGGTGTTTGGTCGCGAGCGGTTATTATATTGCAAAATATAAACTTCTTTACAGGCTTAACTACTGGTATGCTTTGGTTGTGTTAACGAGATTCAATCCCACGCAAAAGCAGTACAAACCATCATTGTCAGGGAGCCTCTATGCGGTTTTTACTTTGCACGTTTCTAACTTTCTCATGAGAAATTACGAATGACGAACATCTTGCCTCTGTTCCCATTCGAGATATTCCTCAGCAGTCATTTTTTGGGGTTGTTGGGTAATGGCTACCATAATCTTTGAACACCTTGACTTTTTTGTGGCTCTGGTTTGATTGTAGCGTTCTGGGTGAAGGTGAAAGTTAGTCAGAACTCTGATTCAGAGTTCTCTTGCCAACTTTCTCTTAACCCCATATTCTGTCTAATATGTCAACTTGTAGGTATTAAACCTTTCTCCAAGTGTTTATGAGTCACGGCCCGCGTATCAAAACAATTCTGATTCTGGCTGCCATTCCCCACGGACTACGCTTGGACAAGGAAATTCGTTCAATTGAAGAAGCTATCCGCCGTGCTGCAAAGCGGGATGTCTTCGAGATTAAGATTAGAACTGCTGTCCGCACTCAGGATATTCGCCACGCTCTTGCAGAAGAACAACCCCAAATTGTTCATTTTTGCGGACACGGGCTAGAAGATGGTAGCTTGCTATTAGAAGATGACTCAGGAGAAAACAAGCCCGTTCCAGCAAAAGGGCTAGCATCACTGTTTCAGTTGCACGCAGATTATGTGGAATGCGTACTGCTTAATGTCTGTCATTCTGACAAACAAGCTACTGCAATTAGCAAACACGTCAATTACGCGATCGGGATGAATCAGCCCATTGGAGATAAGGCAGCGATCGCATTTGCTATTGGATTTTACGATGGATTGGGCTACGCAACTTCAAATAATCTTGATGTGTTTCAAAGGGCTTTTGAGGAAGGTTTGGTTGCAATTCAATTAGAACATCCGAACGAAGGGCAAATTCCAGTTTTGCAAAGAAAAGCCAGTATAGATAAACATATCTATAAAAACCGTTTCCCTCAAGGTAGAAATTTTCAAGCACCACCCCTACCCGCTCACTTTGTAGACCGCCCAGAGTACAGCCAAGATTTAAAGAATCTTCTCCTTAAAAAATCATTAGATAATCGCACTTTAGCAGTGACCGCCATTCACGGTTTAGGTTCTGTGGGCAAATCGACCATTACAGCTGCTTTAGCACATGACGAAGATATACAAGTTCATTTTTGTGATGGCATTCTTTGGGCAACTCTGGGTCAGCAACCCGATGTCCTTTCCCTACTGAGTGGTTGGGTACAGGCTTTGGGCGACTATAACTTTAAGCCAACCAGTACAGACGCCGCTACCAATCATCTCCGTACCCTGTTATATGACAAAGCTGTGCTGTTGGTTGTAGATGATGCCTGGGATACAAAGCACGCACAAGCATTTAATGTAGGTGGTTCTAAGTGTCAGGTACTGGTTACAACTCGGGAGGGTGCGATCGCTAAAGTGTTAGGAGCGAGTATCTATAGCTTAGATGTGATGAAACCATCCCAGGCTATAGAACTGCTGACAAAGAAGTTAGGACGTGACATGATAGGGACAGAGTGTCAGGAAGCTGAAACCTTAGCAAAAGAGGTTGGGTATCTCCCCCTAGCACTGGAATTGGCAGCAGCCCAGATTGCAAGTGGTACGTCTTGGGCAATCTTATTACAAGATATTCAACTTGAAATTGCTCGGTTAAAAACTTTTGATGACCCTGAAGCTCGTGATATGACTGATGAAGCTTCCTTAAAACGTCTTAGCTTAAGAGCATCATTAAATTTAAGCGTACAGCGATTGCCAGAAGAAGAAAGGCAAAATTTTATTTGGCTCGGGGTGTTACCAGAGGATGCAACCATTACTCACTCAATGACGGTAACACTTTGGAATCTAGAGGATGAGCGCGATGCAACTGATACATTGGAATACTTACAAAGTAAGGCGCTGCTATTACCTGGTGAGACTTTACTTAACGGTACATCCACTTACCGTTTGCACGACTTATTTCATGACTTAGCTCGTAATTTGTTAACTGCTCCTGAAAAACCAAAACGTTATGGTGATTTGCCTGGATTGGGTTTGAAGTTGAGTGATGCTCACTGCCAGTTTTTGGAGCGGTACCGAGAAAAAACCGAAAATGGTTTATGGCATACCCTACCAAGTGATGGTTATATATATCAGCGTCTTGTTTGGCATTTAGAAAAGGCGGGTAAAAAAGAGGAAATTCACAAATTGTTACAGGAGGAAACTCCGTTAGGACGCAATGGGTGGTATGAGGCGTGTGCGAGCAATGGGCAAAATGCCATTTTTGTGACTGACATAGCACGCGCTTGGTTTTTAGCTGAAGAAATGTTTCACGAAGAACCTTCGCAGTCAATAGCACTACAGTGCCGTTATGCTCTGATGACTGCATCCCTGAATAGTCTCACAGCTAATGTACCAGTAGAATTGCTGCAAGCATTAGTGAAAAAAAATGTGTGGACTCCAGAACAAGGATTAGCTTATACCCTGCAAAGCTCGAATTCAGAGCTAAAAGCACGATTGCTTGCGGAGCTAGTCAATTGTTTGCCATCAAACGCAAAAGAATTAGCACTCTCAAAAGCTCTTGCTGTCGCCAAAGAAATTCAGGATGAGTCTCGTCGCGCTCTAGCCTTGAGTACCTTAGCGGACAAATTGCCACCACAATTATTACCCGAAGCTCTTGCTGCCGTCAGAGCGATTCAGGATAAGTTGAGCCGCGCCTCTGCCCTGGGTTCCTTAGCTGGCAAATTGCCCGAGGTGTTACCAGAAGCTCTTGCTGTCGCCAGAGAAATTCAGGATGAGTCTCGTCGTACCTCTGCTCTAAGTACCTTAGCGGACAAATTGCCACCACAATTATTACCAGAAGCTCTTGCTGTCGCCAGAGAAATTCAGGATGAGTGGAGCCGCGCCTCTGTCCTGAGTGCCTTAGCGGACAAATTGCCACCACAATTATTACCAGAAGCTCTTGCTACCGCCAAAGAAATTCAGAATGAGTGGAGCCGCGCTTCTACCCTGAGTGCCTTAGCTAATAAACTGCCACCACAATTATTACCAGAGGCTCTCGCTGCTGTCAGAGCGATTCAGGATAAGTTGAGCCGCGCCTCTGCCCTGGGTTCTTTAGCTCACAAACTGCCGGAGGTGTTACCAGAAGCTCTTACTGCCGCTAGAGAAATTCCGTCTGAGACTCGTCGCGCCGATATCCTGAGTGCGTTAGTTGACAAATTGCCACCACAATTATTACCAGAAGCTCTTGCGATCGCTAGAGAGATTCAAGATGAGTCTTATCGCGTCTGTGCCCTGAGTGCTTTAGCTGACAAACTGCCGAAGGTGCTACCAGAAGCTCTTGCCATAGCCAGAGTAATTGCATCTGAGCGGCATCGTGCCTCTGCCCTGAGTGCCTTAGCGGACAAATTGCCACCACAATTATTACCAGAAGCTCTTGCTCTCACCAAAGAGATTCTGTCTGAGTGGCATCGTGCCTCTGCCCTGATTTCTTTAGCTGACAAACTGCCACCACAATTATTACCAGAAGCTCTTGCCATAGCCAGAGAGATTCAAGATCGATCTTGTCGTGCCTCTGCCCTGAGTTCCTTAGCTGACAAATTGTCGCCACAATTATTACCAGAAACTCTCGCTATAGCCAGAGCAATTCAGGATGAGGAGTATTGCGCCGATGCCCTGGGTGCTTTAGCTGAGAAACTACCTTCAATGTTAACATTAGCTCTGGCTATAGCCAGAAAGATTCCGTCTGAGTGGCGTCGCGCCTCTGCCCTGAGTTCCTTAGCTGACAAACTGCCGCAGGTCTTACCAGAAGCTCTCGATGCTGCTAGAGAGATTCCGTCTGAGTGGCGTCGCGCCTCTGCCCTGAGTTCCTTAGCTGACAAACTGCCGCAGGTCTTACCAGAAGCCCTCGCTGCTGCCAGAGAGATTCCGTCTGAGTGGCGTCGCGCCTCTGCCCTGAGTTCCTTAGCGGGTAAACTGTCACCAGAATTATTACCAGAAGCTCTTGCCATAGCCAAAGAGATTCAGGGTGAGTCTCCTCGCGCTGATGCCCTGAGTTCCTTAGCGGGTAAACTGCCACCAGAATTATTACCAGAAGCTCTTACCATAGCTAAAGAGATTCAGGGTGAGTCTCCTCGCGCTGATGCCCTGAGTTCCTTAGCTGACAAACTGCCACCAGAATTATTACCAGAAGCTCTTGCCATAGCCAAACAGTTTCAATCTGAGTGGCGTCGCGCCGATGCCTTAAGTACCTTAGCTGATAAACTGCCGCAGGTCTTACCAGAAGCTCTCGCCACAGCCAGAGAGATTCCGTCTAAATCTCGTCGCGCCGATGCCTTGGGTGCCTTAGCTGATAAACTGCCCTCAGTGTTACCAGAAGCTCTCGCCATAGCCAGAGAGATTCAGAGTGAGTCTCCTCGTGCCTCTGCCCTGAGTTCATTAGCTGATAAACTGCCACCAGAATTATTACTAGAAGCACTTGCCATAGCCAAAGAAATTCAGGATGAGTGGAGCCGCGCCAATGCCCTCAGTGCCTTAGCTAATAAACTGACACCAGAATTACTACCAGAAGCTCTCGCCATAGCCAGAGAGATTCAGAGTGAGTCTCCTCGTGCATCTGCCCTGAGTTCATTAGCTGATAAACTGCCACCAGAATTATTACTAGAAGCACTTGCCATAACCAGAGACATTCAGGATGAGTGGAACCGTGCCAATACCTTGAGTGCCTTAGCTGATAAACTGCTACCAGAATTATTACCAGAAGCACTTGCCATAGCCAGAGACATTCAGGATGAGTCTCCTCGCGCCTCTGTCCTAAGTTCTTTAGCTACCAAACTGCCCTCAGTGTTACCAGAAGTACTTGCCATAGCCAGAGACATTCCGTCTGAGGAGCATCGCGCCTATACCCTAAGTGCCTTAGCTGACAAATGGCCCCCACAGCTATTACTAGAAGCACTTGCCATAACCGGAGAGATTCCATCTGAGGAGTATCGCGCCCATACCTTAAGTGCCTTAGCTCTCCCTTTGTCAAAGATACCAACGACTTTACTTTTTCCTGTCTGGGGGCAGACACTTCATGAGTTATCTCTTCGTACTCGTCAAAATTTATTGAGAGATATAAAAACACTAGTTCCAGTTATTTTTGCATTAGGAGGTCAGGGGGCAATAGCAGAAGCGAGTTGTGCTATCTCAAATGTGGCACGATGGTGGCAATAACTACTCTGGGCGTATTAATAATAAGTAGGTCAGTATTAAAAATTATCGTCATGACAAGGCAGATGGCAGAGGGCAGATGGCAGAAGGGAAGAGGTTTTTAGGCAACTTTACTTTTCGTTACATACTTCGGTTTTTTTGCGC